>CAZGDJ010000050.1:0-13915 GCA_964524635.1 uncultured Rikenella sp.
CGCTTACCTGCCAGCTCAGAAGGAAAGTTTTTACGGACGCTATCGAGACCTGTAATTATATTCATAATACTGCAAAAATATTAAAAAGAGTTGCTTAAGAGAAAACCATACAGGCCATGTCACTGTTATTTATAAAGATTATATTTGAAGACTTCAAATTCACTCATATGAAACATTGCCTGAAATTGCTTTGCTTACTATTATCTTTCTCTCTTTTTTCCTGCTCAAATCCCAGGCAGATTGACATATACGCAACAACAGACCTTCATGGACTGCTGCTTCCGTTTGATAATACCGAGGGGGAACCGGTTGATCATTCACTTTCTAACCTCGCATCTCTGGTTGAAGAGAAAGGGAATCAGAATATTGTTCTTCTTGACAACGGAGATATACTCCAGGGTGATCCGCTGGCATACTATTATAATTTCATTGATACATCCCGAATTCACGTGGTTGCCGATATCCTGAATTATCTGGGTTATGATGCTGCTACAGCTGGGAATCATGACTTTGAAACGGGGCATTTTGTTTATGACCGTATCAGAAAAGAATATGATTTTCCGCTTCTTGCTGCAAACGCAATAGACGAGAGATCAGGGGAGCCATACTTTAAACCTTATACCGTAATTAAAAAGAAAGGATATAAAATCGTTGTCTTCGGACTTATAACTCCCTCAGTGCCAAAATGGCTGCCAAAATCACTTTATAATGGAATCAGATTTGAGGGAATGGTTGAAACGGCTAAAAAATGGATGCCCATTATTAAATCAGAGGATCCTGATATAATTATCGGACTGTTCCATTCAGGATTGGGAAATGAAGATAATCCAGACGATGATGAAAACAGTACTCTTGCTGTTGCCACAAATGTTCCGGGATTTGATGTGATCTTTGCCGGCCATGATCATAACAAGGAAAATAAAACTGTTACTGACATTGAAGGTAACATTGTTTTGGTGCTTGACGGCGGTAGCAGAGCCTATAACCTTATGCATGCAAAAGTCATGTTTGGCGAACAGAAATCTGTGAAGATCACATCAGGTGAGGTAATTGCGATGAACAGCCTGCCTCAGTCTGCATCTTTCAATAAGAGATATGAAAGTGTATCTGATACACTTAATCAGTTCACCTCAGAGGTAATAGGCAGCTCTTCTGTATCCATTTCAACAAGGGATGCATACTTTGGACCTTCTGCGTTCGTTGATCTTATCCATACAATACAGCTTGATATTACCGGAGCTGATATATCATTCGCAGCGCCTCTTTCATTTGATGAATTCATTAATAAAGGTGAAATAAGGGTAAGAGATATGTTCAGATTGTACAGGTTTGAAAACTTTCTTTATACTGTGAATATGACAGGTCATGAGGTTGACAGGTATCTTGAACATTCATACGGTTTATGGCTTAATACCATGTCCGGTAAGAATGACTACCTGTTAAAGTACCGCACTGATGATAAGGGAATGCCCGTGTTGGTAAATGATATGCTGCGTCTCCGCAACGCATCTTACAATTTTGATTCAGCCCTAGGGATAAAATACACGGTTGACGTGTCAAAAAATCAGGGCGAAAGGGTTTCTGTCTCATCATTCAGTGATGGCAGGCCATTTTGCCCTGACTCAGCATACACAGTTGCTGTGAATTCATACAGGGCAAGTGGTGGCGGAGGCCATTTTGCCGCAGCAGGTATTGATCATGAAGTTCTGGGGTCAAGAATTGTGTCTTCCACAGACCGTGATCTTAGATACTATTTGAAAGAATGGATAAGTCAAAAAGGTGAGATCAAACCAATGCCCATTGCCGATTGGAGTATTATACCGGCAACCTGGACTTCAGAAGCAAGGAAACGTGAAATGAAACTCCTGTTTAGGGAGAATTAGAAATTATATGCAACGAAAATTTTAATGACCAAAAATCATAGAGTCTCAATGAAAAGTACTTTTAAATCTGGATTGATCTTATTGACTTTTACTACTCTTATTGCTTGTACAAAGAAGGAGCCGAAGCCTGATAATCTAATAATCTTTATTGGTGACGGAATGGGTGTCGGACAGGTTTATGCCGGTCTGACCAGGTCAGACTTTAAAATGACATTTACATCTTTTCCTGTTACCGGATTCAGTATTACATATTCAGATGACAATTATGTCACTGATTCGGCTGCAGGAGGGACCGCAATAGCAACTGGCGAGAAAACAAATAACGGTATGATTGCCGTGCGTCCCGACAGTACTTCTATTATTACATTGTTTGAACTGGCAAAAGCAAAGGGAATGTCCACCGGAGTAGTTTGTACAAGTCCTGTCACACATGCAACACCGGCATCATTTATTGCTCATAATGCTTCACGTGCCAGGTATTACCAGATAGCTAAGTTCTTTCTGAAAGGCACTGCCGATGTCTTCATTGGCGGAGGTAAAGACCATTTCACAGGACGAAAAGATTCGCTTGATCTCACAAAAGACCTGTCAGCCATGGGTTATGATGTTGTTTACACACTTGAGGACCTTAAGAAAACAAAATCAGGACGAATTGCGGGCCTTCTTGCCGGCGTTAATATGCCGATGATGGCAGAAGGCAGAGATCCTCAATACCTGGCCACTGCAACCTCCAGGGCTATTGAGGCATTGTCAAAAAATCCTAAAGGTTTTATTCTTATGGTTGAAGGATCACAGATTGACTACGGAGGTCACAATAATAATCTGGACCAGGTGGTTGAAGAGGTGCTTGATATGGACAGGGCAGTATCCGTAGCCCATGACTTTGGCATGAAAAACGGTAAAACCCTGATTGTTGTGACAGCGGATCACGAGACAGGAGGGCTCTCTCTTACCGGAGGTGATATAAAAGAAAAACGCGTTTCAGGTGTATTCGTTACTGAAGGCCATAGCGCCGAAATGGTTCCTGTATTCGCCTATGGACCAGGCGCAGCGTCTTTTTCAGGAGTACAGCAAAACACAGAGCTTTTTGATGACTTTGTAAAACTTTTATCATTAAGAACTAAATAGCCTGATGGATCAACCAGAAGAAAAGAATGAAGGCCTGTTTCTGCCAATAGTTGAAGAGTTTTATTCTATACAGGGAGAAGGATGCAATACGGGCAAAGCTGCTTATTTCATCAGGATAGGAGGGTGCGATATAGGATGCAGCTGGTGTGATTCTAAATATTCCTGGGATGCAACACAGCATCCCCTGGTTGATATTAACAGGATAATTGATAATATCATTCTTAGCAAGGCAGATTCGGTGGTTGTAACCGGAGGCGAGCCTCTCATGTGGAATATGAATCCTTTATGCCAGCTGCTTCAAAGGCATAATATAAAGACATACCTTGAGACTTCAGGCGCTTACCTGCTTACAGGAAAGTGGGACTGGATAACTCTTTCTCCAAAAAAAGGTATGGCTCCTCTTCCGGGTATATGGCATCTTGCCGACGAACTGAAAGTGATCATTGAAGATGGCATTGATTTTGAAGTTGCTGAAGAGTATAGCAAAAAGGTCGGGATAAAATGCAGGCTTCTTCTTCAGCCTGAATGGAGCAGATATAAGGAGATGATTAAGGCGATTACTGAATATGTAAAGAAAAACACAAAATGGTCTGTGTCACTTCAGGCCCATAAGTTTATGCAAATACCCTGATGAAGTATCAAAATTATATTGTCGTTGTTCTCCTTTTGATACTAACCAATAGTATCACTTCTGGTCAGCATTATCACACAAGATCAAACAGGGCTCTTAAGTTCTATGATCTTGGGAAGCGTGATTATGAAATGCTTTTCTTTGAAAGAGCAGAAAAGAATCTGAAAGAGGCTGTTAATGAAGACAACAGGTTTTTCGAAGCTCATTTGCTTCTCGGACAATTGTATAGTGACCTTAATGACTGGGAGAATTCAGTAACTCATTATCGACGTGCAATATCCATTGATTCATTAGGTTATGCACCTGCACTTTTCAGCCTTGGTAAAGTTGAAGTGCGTACCGGAAGATATTATGCCGCCAGATCTCATCTGGAAGCATATCTTAAGCAACCAAAAACTACCTCCAAATTGCGTGTTGAAGCTGAAAAGCTTATATCTAACTGCATCTTTGCACTTTCATTCCCGGGGCCTCTTTTCCAGAATCAGCCATTAAGTGTCGGCGATTCTGTAAATACTTATCTTGACGAGTACTGGCCTTCTGTCACGGGAGATGGATCTGAATTGATTTTTACCAGGGAAGTCAAACGTGCCAATGGTTATGGAAGAGACCGACAGGAAGATTTTTATATAAGCCGTTATGAAAACGGTGTGTGGGGAACTGCAAAGAATGCGGGAGCACCTCTTAATACAGCAGGAAATGAAGGAGCACAGTCGATCTCCTCTGATGGCCGTTCAATGTATTTTACAGCTTGCGACAGGAATGATGGATTAGGCAGATGTGATATTTACTTTTCAACATTTGACGGAATAAGGTGGTCACCGGGGATCAATGTTGGTTCACCGGTAAACACCCAATACTGGGAGTCCCAGCCTTCAATTAACGCTAACGGTAAGATGTTGTTCTTCGTAAGCAACAGACCGGGCGGAATGGGCGGAATGGATATATGGTATTCAAAAAGAACCAACGGTAAATGGAGCACTCCTTTGAACATGGGAAATTCAATCAACACCTCAGGCGATGAGTTTTCACCTTTCATCTACTTCAATGGCAAAATCCTGTACTTCTCTTCAAACGGAAGAAAGTCTTTTGGAGGATTCGACATTTATTCCACTAATTTGAATCCTGATTCAACATGGAGCGAACCGGTAAATCTTGGCCCCAACGTAAATACCCCGTTAGATGAAACAGGTCTGGTAATTGAATCATCCGGAGGAAGGGCTTTCTTCTCATCAACGCGTGAAAAGGCAAAAGGGAAAGACATATATTACTTAAACCTCCCTGAAGCTGTCCGGCCTGAACCGGTTTCCTATTTTAAGGGTACAGTCATTGATAAAAGTAATGGGACCCCGCTAAAGGCAAGCTTTGAACTTACTGATCTTACAAATAATACAACTATAGTGGCATCGAATACCGATTTACAAGGCGGTTTCTTTGTGTGCCTTCCTTCAGGATGCAGTTATGGACTCGACGTGAAAGCCAACGGCTATATGCTCTTCTCCGAAAACTTCGACTTTGAAGGAGGTTACTCTTCAGCTGAACCCTATCACAAGATCATAGGACTCAATAAAGTAAGGAAGGGTGAGTTCATGAGGATGTATAATGTTTTCTACGACACCGACTCATGGGAATTGTTACCGACATCAATCCCTGAGCTTGAAAACCTCCTTGAATTTCTCACTGTTAATAATACTGTGATTGTTGAGATTGGAGGACATACAGATTCAGATGGCACTGAGGATCATAATCAGGTACTCTCTGAGAGAAGGGCCAGGTCAGTAAAGGATTACCTTCAGAAAAGAGGTATAAGTGCTGATCGGATTTTCTCTCATGGTTATGGCGAGATACGGCCAGTGGCTGACAACATTACTCCTGCAGGCAAGAAACTTAACAGGAGAACAGAAATTACAATTCTGTCGGAAGGAACAAATTAAAAGGGGGCAACTAACCCCCTTTTTTCAGACATTGATTTGACAGTTGATGATTCCGATAATCATATTGCAATCCTGTTACCGGCAATTGAATTATTAAGGACTTTCAATCCTGAACTTTCCTTTGCAGGAAGTGTAAGAAATACTGAGGTGCCTTCCGATTCATTGGCTTCAACCCTTATGATCCCACCAATAGCCCTTATTAAATTTCTGGCCAGGATTAAATTCATAGCGGAATAAGTGTCCTGACTATTGGAATGATGTAGTTCAGGACTATCGGAAAGAAGCAACTCCCTGCTCTTGGAGAAACCCTGGCCAGAATCTTTAAAGTAATATGTGATTTTATCATCCCGGTATATGCACCCGAATTTTATAAACCCTGATGAAGTATTGTCAAGCGCATTCCTGAACAGGTTATGTAGTATCCTGTTGTTCCGTGAAAGGTCTATTCGCAGCATGAGCTTATCAGGCAGGTTATCCTCTTGGATAAGAACAACATCATCTTTTCCCTTCTTCCTCATTAAAACCCTGAATTCTGAGGTTAGGGATTCAAATGCCTTGCTGACATCGCAGTCTTTTACATCCTCTTTCACTGAGCCTGTCTCAAGCACTGCTGAATCAAGGAAGTTTTCAATCAGGCCCGTAAGCTGTTCACAGGAAATTATTATCTGTTCTGAGAACTCACGCCTTTCGTCGTCATCAAACCTGCTATTGTTCAGCAGGTAAGAAAATGCAACAATAGCATTCATTTGCGTCCGTACTTCGTGAGATACTCCTGCTAATATGTCTGGTTTGTTCAACATGGAATCTTTTTTGTTCTGCCGTGTTATGGCTATTAAACTGACATCTTTGTAAGTATTGCGAAGAATTTCAAACATGGGTGACGCCCTTTGTATTGATGCTTAGTTCAGTTTTCTGACAAGTCTTCTTGCATCCCGGCTGTAACGACTCTGAGAGTCAGCAATTGACCTGAATTGTTTCAAAGCCTTATCGGTCTCATTGTTCATCATATAAGATAAACCGAGATACCATGCAGCATCTTCAAGATACAGGTTGTTATTATGCTCCAGGACTTTTGAGAAAGATTTGCCTGCGACAGGGTAGTTGCTGACCTCCATGTTAGCAATACCGTACATGAACATTGATTCTGGATTGCTCTGCTCAGCAGCCAGAACCTCTTCAAGATAATCTATTGCTCTTGCAAAGTCCTTTTCCTGATATGCCGTAATAGCGTCTGACATCAGTGTATTTTCTCCAGAATTTACGGACCTGACGGCAGATGAGATTTCATAAGGCTGATGGTATTTATCATAGAGCTTTTCAGTCGAAACATTTCTCAACGAGAAAAAAAGCGCTGATGATAACAAAGCTAAAAAGGCTAGTACAGCTGCATACTTTGAAGCTTTTAGAGCATTTTTTCGCAAAGCTCCGCCAGACCTTTTCTTCATTTCGATGACTTCCAATCTGCTTCTTAACTCAAGAATGTTTCTGTCAGCCAGGATTTGATTTGTTTTGCGCCTGAGTTCCACTTCTCTGGCAAGCTCCGGATTATCTTTCAACTCACCCAGAATCCATGCTTCCTCAGCTCTGTTTGCTGAACCACTGAGATAATTCTCAATAGTGTTGTTGACATTAATTGTGTTCATATTATTATAAATTATATATTTTCAAATTCCATTATATGCACATTTACAACCATTTATACATCCAACGTCAAAATTGACTGCGTATAACAAAGTCTGCACTATGCGTGCATAAGTAATTTAAAATTATCAGGCTGTCAGCCTCTATTTATTAATCCGGATTACCGGTTCTGCTCTTTGTCAGATCTTGATTACAATTACATCACCTCCATTTTGCCCAGGACCAGATGATAGTATTCCATTTCCTCCACGAACATTAATCATTTCCTCATCTGTCAGAATAAACTCTTCGATTTTCTTTAAATTCAGGGTTTTCATAATTTCTTCTTGTTTAAAAATTCAGGGTTATAATCACTTCACACTGTACATGTCAGAAGTGACAGGTTTGTGACAAAAAAAATTCAACTATTTTCTAAATAAATTTTATGTTATTGATAATCAGGGAGGAAGTGAGCATGAAACTTTTCTGATATCTTATTTTTGTTTTATATTTTTATACATGGAAAGAAAAACTAACCTGATGCAGCGTTTTCTATATGTTGTTTGTCTGGCTATTGGTTTATTAAGTCTTACCATTGATCTGAACGGAAGATGCAGTTATGACATGTCATTGTCATATAGTAAAACAATTGTCAATGATGAAAACGACCATCTGGGAAAACTAAATAACGAACTCTATTCTGCAATGTCACTTAATCTTGATCAGGAACAGATTGAGAAAATTGTTTTGCAGATCGATCAGGCTATTTCATTTAACAATATCACCGATACCTTGTTGCTTAGCGATGCCTATTTTCTTTCTGGCTCTTTCTATGCAAATATCAATAAGTTCAAGAAAGCACTTGACAGGCTTTTGCTTGCAAAAAGCTACAGGGAAATCATGGGTATCACTGATACCAGATACACTTACTGTCTGGGAAACATTGCATCGGCCTTCATTAAAATCGGAGATCACACCCGGGCTCTTGAATACGAAATGAAAGCTATTAAGGCCATAAGGCTGCTGGTAGGTAATGATACTTCAACACTCGCATCTGAATATCTTACTCTCTCAACCATCTATCTTCAGACTAATGACATAGAAAAAACGATAGAAATGGCTGAAACAGGGCTGGAAATTTCAAGAAATTTTCCTAGCAAAGTGAACCCTGCCTATATAGCAACTCTTTATCATGACCTTGGAATATCCCTGTCAAGAAAATCCGAATATTCTAAATCACTGGCGTATTATAAAGAAGCTCTTCAATTATATGATCAGGGAAGATTATTGTCAGATGAGAACAAGCAATATGTAACCATTGAGATTGCAGAAACTTACCGGCTGCTTAAAGATCCTGTGAGAGCAGAAGAATACTACAGGCTGGCACTTTCCGGCGTAGATGAAAAACACTTTTCCGGTAACTATTCCATATTCATAGATTATGCAGATTTTTTGATTGAGATGGGACGCAAGGAGGAAGGTCTGAAGCTTTTTGAAAGAGGTGTAAGCCTTGTTAAGAGATATTATGGAACTGAAAGCAGGCAGTTCTGCACTATCCTTGCTAAAGAAGCTTTTTTTGTTTATAAGGTCACCGGTGACGGATCAAAAGCGCTTGATATCTTCCGTCAATGCCTTCCGTATATTGAAGCACACCCTGACGATTACACACTTAGAAATTCTGTTCTTATTGAATATGCAAGAACACTTGTAACCGAAGCTCAGTATGCTGATGCACTGAAAATACTCGATAACCTTCTTGGTGCGGAAACGAACTCTCTTAATAATTTGGTGGAAGGACTGAATATGGGAGCTGCTGTATCCTTATCACCATTTAACCTGAAAACAATTCTTTCATTGAGGTATGAATCGCTGAACCAACTGGCTGATATGACGGGTGAACCAGGCTATCTTTTATCCGCAATCGAGACAGCAAAGTCTCTGATCTCACTTTATGATCGTCTGAGGATTGAAATGAGTGATGAGAGTCGTATTTTTCTGGGAGAGGACGCCCGCAGATACTATTTGGGTATTATTGAAAACTTTGCCACTTTGTATAATAAAAATTCTGATCCGCAAATGCTTGAGGGAGCTTTCGAGTATATCGAGAAAAGCAAAGTGGCAGGATTCCTGGCTTCAATGCGTGAACTGAATGCAACCCGCTTTTCACTACCCGCTGACCTTGCCAGCCTTGATAATGATATACAAAAAAAGATTGGGTTCTACAGAGAGCTGATTACAAGGGAGACTGACAGAAATGAACCTGACTCTGCAAAAATCATAACATGGGAGAAGAAGACCTTTACGCTACTCAGATCAAGAGACTCTCTGATAAAAGTATTTGAAGATAAATATCCTGATTATTACATGCTTAAATACAACACGAAAGTAACTTCTATAGAAAAGGTGAATAAAGTACTTGGGAAGGAGAGCAATCTGGTAAGCTTCGTTCTTTCGAATGAAAAACTCTATATTTTTATTGTTAATAATCATAACAGACAAATTGTTACGCAGGATATCGATTCTTCATTTTTCATTTCTTTTGACCGTTTCAGAAAGCTGTTGTCAGAAATGCCTGACAAATCATTGGCACGTGAAAACTTTAATGATTACATGGATCTTGGCAATGAATTGTATAACACTCTTCTTGCACCTGCCGTGCCCTATTTGAAGGGAAGTAGGGTGGTCATTTCACCTGATTACATTCTTTCATACCTTCCGTTTGAGACTCTGGTCACTGAGAACTTTCGCAGCGAAAGCCTCCTTTACAGGGAAGCTCCGTTCGCCCTGAAGAAATATGATTTCTCATACATATACTCAGTTACATTATCCTCAGAGACACAAGCCCGAAGCAGAAGAATTGTTAACAGGCTGGCTGCGTATGCACCCTCATACGATGACATGGAAATACCTGATTCTTTATTACTGCAGTACTCTAATCTGAGAGGCGGAATATCTGTCCTTCCTTATGCTGTCGGAGAAGCAGAGGATGCTGTGAGACAATGCGGAGGGAAGGCTTATATTAATGACTATGCGACTGAAGACACATTTAAGGAGACGGCAGGAGGGTATTCCATAATCCATCTGGCAATGCACACTCTTGTGGATGACCAGTATCCTGCATATTCAAAGATGCTTTTTGCCAGATCTGCCAAAAGCCAGGAGGATGGGTTCCTGAATACCTACGAGGTATACAATACTCCCCTTGATGCCATGATGGTTGTTCTTAGTTCATGCAATACCGGCAACGGTATAATGATAACAGGAGAAGGTATTCTGAGCCTTGCGCGTGGTTTTCTCTTCGCGGGAAGCCATTCTCTTGTCATGTCTATGTGGGAGGTTGAAGATTTCTCAGGAGCAGCAGTAATAAAATCATTCTACCGCTTCATTAAAAACGGACAATCAAAAAGCGATGCTCTGAGAAACGCAAGGCTCAGTTTCCTTAAAAACGCAGATCAGGTAAGATCTCACCCATATTTCTGGGCTTCCCTGGTTGTATATGGAGATGATTCCCCTCTGTATTTTAACGGGAAAAAAATCCTTGCGGGAGGCCTGTTACTGCTGATTACGGTTTCTTTACTGTTTTATCTTGTTTACAAAGGACCAAGATCCTGATATTCCGGGTCAGTCTTGATTATTTCCATTAAAGCCTCTTTGCAGAGATACTTTTTACGCCGTGCATATTCTTCGCTTTTTAATCCCATCCTGCGCGCTATCTCTTCATAACTGTGTCCCTCCATATATAGGTTAATTATCATTTGGCAATCTTCTTTCAGCAAAGCAAATGACCTGGCAACTATCTTTTCAAGTAAAGCATTAGTAATGTCGGTCTGATCGCTTTCTTCCGGAATATCAGTATCAAGCGTCGTTATCTTTGATTTATACCTGAGCTGTGTGTTCCAGATATTGCGGGCTACGCCAAAGAAATAACCTTTTAGATCAGATGTCAGATTTAAGGAGCCGCTTGTCACCTGTTTATAGAGTACGACCACGGATTCCTGAAGAACATCATATACATCTTCTTCAGAGCCGCTATTCTTCTTTAGATGATCTCTGACCATATCATAATACGCATCATACAGGTAGGTAAGGACATTATTATCCTGCCTCTTGATACCATTAATGATATCACTGTCGGAGTACTTCTTAAATAAAGCCAATTACAAGGTATGAAAGACAAATATAGCATTTCACAAAGCTATTTGCCACAACTGATTTACGTCCGGGTGCTGAAATGGTCTGTAAAATATGGATATATTTACGTCTGTGTTTGAAATCTTTATCATTCTCAAATGCCTTACCCTTTTGTGAGACAATATGATGCCATGGACTGCGGACCTGCTTGCATAAGCATGATCACTCAATCTTTTGGCAGGTACTTCTCTCTGGTGACAATAAGAAAAAAAGCTTTCATCACACGTGAAGGTGTATCCTTTTTAGGACTCAAATCTGCTGCGGAAAGCCTGGGCTTTAAAGCTCTGGGCGTCAAAATACCCTTCTCCAGGCTGGTTGAAAATGCACCATTTCCTTGTATTGTACACTGGAAGCAAAACCACTTTATTGTTGTAAACAAAATTGACAAAGAAATGGTATGGGTTTCTGACCCTGCACTTGGCCGTCTGAAACTCCCGGTTGAGGATTTTCTGAAGGGATGGGTCGCAGACATAAATTCTGCTATTCCATCAGGTATGGCCCTGTTTCTGGAACCGACTGAAAAACTTAATGAAATTCCTGATGATCCAAAACCCGGGAAAGGCTTTTCATTCCTCATCCCATACCTGAAACCATATACCAAAAAGATATTCATTCTGATATCCGGCATCGTTGCTGGAAGTCTGATTCAGCTTATCTTTCCTTTTCTGACCCAGACAATTATTGACAAAGGAATAAATAACAATGATATTAAGCTTATCTACCTTATTCTTTTTGGCCAGCTGGCACTTACTCTTGGAAGGCTGTTGATAGAGCTGTCCCGTGGCTGGATACTGCTTCACCTGGGGACAAAACTGAATATTGGTATTATTTCTGATTTCCTGAGAAAGCTTATGAGCCTTCCGATTGCATATTTTGATACCAAGCTTAACGGCGACATTCTTCAAAGGATTGATGACAACAATCGCGTTGGCAACTATCTGACATCATCAAGTCTTGCAATTCTGTTCTCTCTTTTCAATTTTCTCGTTTTTGGAGTTTATCTCGGATTAAAAAGCACCAGTATCCTTTTGATATTTCTTGGCGGAACGATATTATACATACTGTATATCCGGTTCTTCATGTCCCAGCGTGAGGTGCTGGATAATGTCAGATTCAGGCAAATGGCAGAAGCAGGAAACAAACTTATCAATATTGTTAACGGCATGCAGGAAATTAAGCTGGCCGGAAATGAAATGAAGAACAGAAGAGACTGGGAAAGTGTTCAGTCTGACCTCCATCTTACCAGAGCTAAAGGTCTTAAGTTATCTCAATTTCAGGCAGCAGGAGGGACGCTTATCCATGAATTTACAAATATTTTTATTACCATAATTTCTGCTACTTATGTGATAAACGGCACATTATCCCTGGGAGAAATGCTTGCAATACAGTTTATTACAGGTCAATTGAACGGTCCTGTTTCCCAGGCTATTACCTTTATGCGAGATACACAGGATGCCAGAATAAGTCTTGAACGCCTTGCAGAAATTCATGCCATGGAATCTGAAGAGCATGAAGATGTTATGTCCCGCTCTCTGATTCCGGCCCAGAATGAAATAAGACTTAATAATGTTTCATTCAGATATGAAGGACCCGGATCGCCATGGGTCATTAAAGATCTTAGCCTTGTTATACCTGACGGAAAAGTCACCGCTGTTGTTGGAGAAAGCGGTTCCGGAAAAACGACATTGCTGAAATTAATAATGGGATTTTATAAGCCGGTTGAAGGTGCTATTTCATTCGGAGATGTAAACCTGGATAATATTAAGATCTCAGCTCTCAGAAAGTCAATAGGTGTTGTGATGCAGGAAGGGTATATTTTCCCTGACACCATTGAAGCAAACATCACTTCCGGATTTGACGAACCAGACAAAGAAAGGCTATTGAATGCCATTATGGTATCAAACCTTCAGTCATTATTGGAATCACTGCCATCAGGTCTTAAGACAATGGTGGGAGACGGAGGACATGGTTTGAGCCAGGGGCAGAAGCAAAGGATATTAATAGCACGGGTTGCATATAAGCAGCCTGCTGTGCTATTACTTGATGAAGCTACAAGCTCGCTTGACGCAACCAATGAAAAAGCTATTGTCGGAAATCTTGGCAAGTTCTTCAAAGGCAGAACAGTGATAATTGTGGCTCACAGACTTAGCACAGTTCGCAATGCTGATATGATAGTGGTGCTTGACAAAGGCGTAATAGCAGAGACAGGTACCCACAGTGATCTTGTAAATCTTAAAGGCAAATACTATTCACTGATAAGAGATCAACTTGAACTGGGCAATTAGTTGTTCTTTTTGCCTGAATATGGCTCGTAATCATCAGGATGACTGGATAATCCTCCTTTCCCGACTATATTTTTGTTATTCCCGGCGGCTGCCTTGTTCTTATTCTTCATATAACGCCTGTAAAAGCTTAGGATGAGGAATACTGCCACAAGCGAATAGATTATTATGTCTTTCTTTTCCATACTTACTCAGAATAAAATATTACCCCAAAAATATAGTATTTGCGCATCATGGCAAACCTTAGAG
>CAZGDJ010000051.1:0-13779 GCA_964524635.1 uncultured Rikenella sp.
CCTCGGGCAAATAAACTTTGCCGGGAATCTTTCTGTATCAGCCAGTACCTCCTACAGGAAAAAGTACTATTGGGAGACTTACATCCTTCTGGGAGATCCTTCATTGATGCCATATATTGGCAAACCTGACACATTTGACATAGAAGTAGGAGACACACTGTCACCTTCTCTTACCAGTTTAAATCTTTTTACAAAGCCCTTTGCTTATGCAGCGTTGTCTGACTTTGATACACTTTATGATGCCAAATTCGCAAGTCCTTCAGGAAATGTCTCACTTATGATTCCTTCAGGAGTCAAGGATTCATGTCTTCTTGTTGTGACCGGACAGAATATGATGCCATTCATAAAAACACTTTATTTCGGACAGGTTAATGGTGAGTATATTACAATCGGGAACATTGAATTTGATGATTCAGAAGGCAATAGTAATGGCTCCCCTGATTATGGGGAAAGAATAAATCTGAAGCTATCAATAATCAACCTGGGACTTAAGGATGCAACCAACCTTACAGCCACTCTCACATCACAATCGGATATGCTGACCGTTACAGAAGGAACAGTTACTCCAGGCACCATTGCCGGAGGCAGTATATATTTAATAGATGGTCAGCTGATTTTTAATGTATCTGATGTGACTCCTGATAGTGAGTCAGCTTCACTTTTATTATCTGTTACCGATGATGGTCATGAATACATGTTCAGTATTGACATGACACTTCATGCTCCGGTATTACAAATCATATCTTCCATTCCTGACGATTTGCTTACCGGCAATTCCAATTATCTGCCAGATACGGGTGAAGATATTAAGATAAATATCAGGGTAGCCAATGACGGATCAAGCTCTGCCTCTGGTTCGTTGACAATTAACGATACAACTCCTCTGCTTTCTTTTGAATCAGCTTCTCTGCCAACCGGCAGCCTTGATCCTGGCACCGAGAAAGTAATAAGCTTTGATGCCAGAATATCTGAAATGGCAAAATCAGGTGATGTTTTACCATATGATGTCAGTCTGGTTTGCGGAAACTATTCTTTAACAGGCTCCTATTCACTAGCTACAGGTAAGACGAGAGAAACGTGGGAGCACTCCAGGATGGATGTTTTTCCATGGATACCCGAACAGACAAATCCATGGTCCATTACCTCATCTTTTTCTTATGAGAATGTTCTTTCGGCACAATCGGCTATAATCGAAGACAGCGAAGAATCAATCCTGGCAATTTCGGTTAACAATCCCGAAAGGGATACTATTTCATTCTACTCAAGGGTTTCATCTGAGGAGAAATTTGACGAATTCATTTTTAAGGCAGATAACGTAGAAAAAGTCATACTGTCAGGAGAATTACCCTGGACAAAAAGTGAGGTTATCCTTGAACCCGGGATGCATTACCTGGAATGGATGTACAAGAAAGACTACTCTCAATCTTCCGGAGCTGACGCAGTCTGGCTTGATATGATTACATTCCCTGACATTTCATTTCTTGAGACTGACCTGGGGGTTGATACGGTATTTGCACCACCTGATACTGCGCTGATTAATGATGTTATAATAAAGGGTCGTGTAATCAATCTAGGTAGAAACACTATAACCAGCTTTCCGCTTGCTTACAGAATTGATGAGGGAGAGCTTGTGCATGAGACCTTTAATCTGACAATAGCTCCTGGTGATTCAGCTGATATTTCATTTAGCACTCATTGCTTCTTTGCTCCTGAAAATGACTACACAATATCAATCATCAACCTTCTTCCGGATGACGGATATAATTTAAATGATATTGCTAATAATTCGTTCAGGGCAGAGGGCACTTCATTTTATGGGCAGCTCTTTGCATTTCCCAGTCCATTCTATGAAAGCGTCACAATTATTTATAAAGCCCTGGCAGCAGGTACTATTACGGTTGAGATAATAGACATGCAGGGCAGGCTGGTTTATAAACGTTCCGAAACTGTTACAGAAGGGGCAAACAAAATTGATATCTATTGCAGAGAAATCCTTGTCCGTGGGGTTTATGCCATCAGAGTGAGAGAAGGGAATAACTTTTGCTCAAGGAAGATTGTGAAAGGAAAGTGATATAAGGCATATGGTATAAGGCAAGAAGGAAGATTTTATAAACTGATGCAGAGAAAAGAATATGAAACCGACGAGGGAACAGGCTCTTGAGTTATTTAAGAAATACAATAAGTCAGAGAGTCTTTACAAACATGCTCTTTCCGTTGAAGGAGTAATGCGCTTTATGGCACTCAAATATGGTGAAGATGAAGATATGTGGGGTGTGGTTGGTCTGATTCATGACCTTGACTATGAGATGTACCCTGACCAGCACTGTAAAATGACAGAGGTCATTTTGCAGGAACAAGGATGGCCTGAAGACTACATAAGGGCTGTAATAAGCCATGGCTATGGCATCTGTTCGGATGTCGAGCCGGTATCCCTGCTCGAAAAGACACTTTTTGCAATTGATGAACTTACCGGGCTTGTTACTACCAGTGCTCTTGTCAGACCATCAAAGAGCGTTATGGATATGGAGGCAAAATCAGTAAAAAAGAAATGGACTGACAAGCGGTTTGCTGCTGGTGTTGACAGAAGCGTTATTGAAAAGGGAGCTTTAATCCTTGGAGTTTCACTTGATGAACTGATAACCGACACTATAATGGGAATGCGGGAAGTGGCTGATGCAACAGGTTTAAAGGGTAACCCCGTATAAAAAAAGATACCGCCGTTAAGAGGCGGTATCTGCAGTAATTCTGATTTCCAAGTTAAGCTAAAGCTCTCTGATCTTTATATTCCTGTACCATACATCATCGCCATGATCCTGCAATCCGATGTAACCTTCTGATGCAACATTTGCCCAGTTAGGATTGAGTGACGGGAATTTACTGCCAGCAACCAAAGTGTTCCAGTCAGGTGTCCAGAGATGATACTCAAGAACAGTCTTGCCATTCTGAATGTGCCATACAGTTCCTTTGTAAACTTTTATCTCAGCAGTGTTCCACTCTCCTGCCGGTTTTGCATTCTGTGGTACAGCAGGAATAAGGTCATAAAGTGATCCGGCCTGCCGATTGCCATTTACACCTGCCTGTGCATCAGGGTGCCTTTCGTTGTCGAGAACCTGCATTTCCGGAGCAGTCTTCCAAATATAGTCAAACTCAGGGCTTTCCTGTGCGAGATAGAATATTCCGCTATTACCTCCTTCGGATATCTTCCATTCAAGTGTGAGATGGAAATTAGCGTATTTTTTGTCATAGAGGATATCACCTCCGCCACCGCCGGCTTCACCTTTCCCTGATCCTATGCAATGAAGGGTGCCATCAATAATTTCCCAGCCTTTTTCCGGGAAAGTTGGCTTGTTGTAATTTCTCCAGCCCTGTATCGAAGTACCGTCAAAAAGGATTGTCCAGACTTCTGCCTTGGTTTTGCTTTCACCAGCTTTTTTCTCCTTGGCTGATCCGCCGCATGACACCAGTGAAAGTACCAGTACGGCACAGAATAATAGTTTTAATGTTTTCATGAAATATTAAGTTATTAGATTACGTACTCTTAAGTTTATTATAATGGCATTTCCGGAAGAACCCACCCTTTGCGATAATTATGTTTTATCATCTCCTGTGCAAACTGTTTTGCATTGATAGGGTCAGTGTATTTGCTGTCAAAAGTCGGGTGGCCATCAGTAATGTTAAAATGGTCTTCGAGACATATTTTAATGGTATCAGTATCGCTGATATTGGTAAACTCCATATTATCTCCGTTCCACAACAGTGTCTTATTAAGGCCCTGAAGTCTGACAGCGAGTACTCCCATAACCACCATTTCATTGAAAGGACCAGCTTCAGAGAAGTCTGATTTTGTAGGTTTTCTATCCTCAGGTGTCTCTTTGCAGGCACGCACCCAGTCCATTTCATGGCTGGTTGCAACGCGACGCTCTGTCTTGGGAACAACAGGTACACGGCCAGAAAGCAGCCATGGGTCTCTGCCATAACATCCACAGATAAGAGTATCTTTTGAACCATGGAAAATAGCGCCTCCGTCAGGATCATAACCTTTTCCGGCAGGCCATCCGGCAGGCTTCATAGGCTGGAGACCTCCGTCGCACCATGTAACCTCTACTTCAGGATACTTCATCTTCGATCCTTTTGGCGCAGGGCGCTCGGGGAATATCATTTTGACCATTTCTGCATTGGGAGCACAATCAGCAAGCAGCAATGTTGATGTGCCTTCGACTTTTGTCGGATACTTCAGCTTAAGTCCCTTGAATACAGGATGCAAAATATGACATGCCATATCACCCAGTGCGCCAGTACCGAAGTCCCACCAGCCACGCCAGTTCCATGGTGTATAGAGACTATGAAACGGGCGCATAGGTGCAGGGCCGATGAAAAGATCCCAGTCGAGTGTCTCAGGAACCCATTCACCCTTTGCAGGTCTGTTCAGGCCCTGTGGCCAGATAGGTCTGTCAGTAAACGCTTCCACCTTGCGCACATCTCCTATCTCACCATTCTGCAGCCACTCCATAATAAGATTTATTCCTTCGCCTGATGAGCCCTGGTTGCCCATCTGTGTGGCAACCTTATGTTTAGCCGCCAGTTTTGTCAGAAGCCGTGATTCATATACAGTGTGCGTAAGAGGCTTCTGAAGGTAAACATGCTTACCCATGGTCATCGCCTGTGCAGCGGAAAGAGCATGCGTATGGTCAGCTGTCGCAATGATAACAGCATCAATAGACTTGTTCATCT
The DNA here is from genome assembly GCA_964524635.1 of uncultured Rikenella sp. Lineage (GTDB taxonomy): Bacteria > Bacteroidota > Bacteroidia > Bacteroidales > VadinHA17 > SR-FBR-E99. The sequence goes on from CAZGDJ010000051.1 coordinate 4,732, forward strand.
CATCGTACATCTTCCTGAAGTCCCAGTATTTCTTTGCAGCCGGATAAGCATCAAAAACTCTTTTTGAATATCCCCAGTCAACATCGCACAGAGCTACAATGTTCTCTGATTCTGCAACGTTACGCAGGTTGGTAGCACCAACGCCACCAATCCCAATGCCGGCAATGTTAAGCTTATCACTGGGAGCTCTGTGGCCTAATCCACTGACAACTCCCGATGGCAGAATTGTAAGACCGGCAATTGCAGCACCCGTGGTGCCGACAAACGACCTTCTTGAGATTGCTTTTTGATTTTCTTTCATATTTCGGTAGGTTAGAATTCAGTTACAACATATAAAAATAGGTAAATCGATTCTAAAAAAGAAATCATAAGATGCAAATGCTTGTCCGGATTGTTCTGTCACTAAAAATGGGTAAATTGCATAAAAAGAATAAGGATGGAAGAAAAAAGATATAGTCTTGACATTAACGATAATTCACTCATTAACAGGACATTCAAAATTGTCTTGGGTATTCTTTGCATTATAGCTTCTGTTTATTTCATCTTCACCATGACAGGAACAACAGCATCTACGACAACATCATGGATTGCTGTGGTTTTTATTATAATATTTGGCATCTGGGAAATACTGTCAGGATTCAGACTGATCAGCAGGTATATTGTATTTGAGGAAAAAAGTATCACAGTACGCCAGAACCCTCTGTCTATGCCAGTGATAATAATACCGACTGATATTGATAATGTGGATTTCGGACCACTTACAATCAGGTTTATACTTATTAAAGGTGAGAAAATCATTCTTCGTCTGGGTACATATGATCGTGAGAGGTCTGCATCTATTATGGAAGAAGCGGAAAGATTTTGCATCAGGAACAGCGTCAAATCGAAAGGACTGGAATTAAAAAATCAAACTGACATATCATGAAACTGAGAATGGGTATGATAGGAGGCGGTGAAGGGTCATTTATTGGACCTGTACATCGCATGGCAGCGCGGCTTGACGGAATGGTGGAGTTGGTCAGTGGAGCCTTCAGCAGTAATCCCGCTATTTCTGAGCTTACAGGTAAACGTGAAGGCCTGAAAAGCGACAGGATATACGAAGACTGGCAGGAAATGATACGTAGCGAAAGCAAACTTCCGGATGATATCAGACCTCACTTTATCGCTATTGTGACACCAAATTACCTGCATTATGGGCCTGCAAAAATGGCCCTTGAATCAGGTTTCAATGTTTTGTGTGACAAGCCTCTTTGCATGAGCGTTGCTGAAGCAGAAGATTTATATTTTACAATGGAGGAAAACAGAAAACTCTTTTGTCTTACTCATAACTATACAGGTTATCCTATGGTTAAAAGAGCAAGAGAAATGGTTCTTGGAGGCGAAATAGGTGAGGTAAGGAAGATTGTGGCCGAGTATTTCCAGGGATGGCTCTCCTATCCGGTTGAATTGAGTGGAAACAAACAGGCTGAATGGCGTTCTGACCCTGAAAAGGCAGGCATTGCCGGAGCAATGGCAGATATTGGTACGCATGCTTTCAACCTTGCAGAATATATATCAGGACTTGAAGTCACAGAACTGGCCGCAGATTTGCGTTCCGTTATCGAGGGAAGATCTCTTGATGATGATGGCAGCATATTGCTGAGGTTTGAAAACAATGTGAGCGGAACTTTACTGGCCAGCCAGATAGCTCTCGGAGAAGAAAACAATCTCTCAATACGCATTTATGGTGAAAAAGGAAGCGTTTCATGGAGACAAATGGAACCAAACAGTCTTACTGTCAGATGGCCTGATAAACCGATGCAAATTTACCGCACCGCCACTGCATTCAGTGAAATTGGAAGTGTTGCACCATTCCATACAAGGATTCCTGCTGGTCATCCGGAAGGTTTCATTGAGGCATTCGCCAATCTGTATCGCAACTTTGCCTCCCATATCATATCGGTTCTGGAAGAGAGAAAACCCGAACGTACACTTGACTATCCGGGCCTTTATGAGGGAATAAGGGGAATGAAGTTCCTCGAAGCTGCGGTAGCATCAGCATCAGGCAATTCATCATGGAAAACTGTCTGAGATTACCTTAGTTTATTGATATAATAGTTACGGCTGATCATAATACTCTCAGAAGGAGTATGTGTGCGACACATATCCTGTTCAATAAACCAGTATTTCATCCCTGCCATTTTATATTTATCCAGTATCAGCTTAAAATCGATAATACCTTCGCCCAATGTTGCATCTTCTTTCTCCTGAGTGAGGTCTTTCATGTGCCAAACCTCAAATCTGCCGGGATACTTTTCAAAATAGGCTATTGGATCTGCTCCGGCTGCAGTGATCCATGCAAGATCTATTTCAAAGATAACAAGCTTCTTATCAGTATTATCCAGGAGTATTTGGTAGGGTACTTCTCCATTAATTTCCCTGAACTCAATCTGGTGATTATGAAAGCCAAATCTGAGTCCGGCCTTATTACATTTCTCCCCAAACCCGTTTAAGTATTCAGCTGTTTTCTTATAGCTATCAATTGAAGTGCTCCATTCATAGGGTAGCGACGGAAGAATGAGATACTTAACACCTGCTTCCGCAGCCTGATCAACAACAGCCTCATCATTTTCGGGTCTGATCTGACTATGTGTACTAATAAGCTCAAGACCGGCTTTCTTAACCAGTTTCCCGAATTCTTTCGGTTTAAGTTTATAGAATAATCCATCTGAGTGATCTGCGGCCTCTACCCAGTTATATCCGGCTGATGCAGCCTCAGCCAGGCCAGCGGCAGGATCCTTTTGCATCATATCACGAATGGTGTACAAAGCCAACCCGCTCTTTTTGGTTGGTGCAGATAATGCAAACAATTCATTCTGCAAAACAGGCATCGCAGCAGCTACTAAAACTGTTTTTTTTACAAAATTTCTTCTGCTTGTCATAACTTTTCATGAATTAGGTAATTATCTGTCAGAGGCTGCACTAATAACTTATCGTCAATAGCAAAATTAGAATTAAATTTATAAGAATAAAACCAAGTGTCATGTTGTTTTATGAAAGACACCAAAAAGGCAATGAGTTCCGTTGTCTTCTTTGCCCCCATGTATGCGTCATACCTGAAGGTAAAAGGGGCATTTGCGGTGTAAGGGAAAACAACGGCACAGGCATTGTACTTACAACTTACGGTACTATTTCAGGTTATGCAGTAGATCCAATTGAGAAGAAGCCACTATATCATTTCTATCCCGGGAAGGATATTGTATCAATAGGATCCTATGGTTGCAATCTTAAATGTGATTTCTGTCAAAACTATCAGATCTCACAATTTGTTGAAAGAGACGGCAGTTATGCACTTTCTCCCGATGAACTTATAAAAAGGGCATTGAGAACGCCTGAAAATATAGGCATTGCTTACACATACAATGAACCTCTTATCTGGTATGAGTATGTAACCGACTGCGCTACTCTGGCTTCCAGTGAAGGCCTGATGAATGTAATGGTGACGAATGGCTACATTAACCGCAGACCCCTTGCAGAGTTGACAAGAATTATTGACGCGTTTAATGTGGATATAAAATCCTTCAGCGATGATTTTTACCGGAAATTCACAGGAGGCTCGCTGAAACCTGTTCTTAACACTGTTACTGATATTGCCAGTGCAGGCCGACATCTCGAACTGACGACTCTTGTATTACCCGGAATGAATGATTCTGAAGCATCAATGAAGCATGAAGCAGAATGGATTGCAGCAAACCTTGGAAAAAATGTTCCTCTCCATATCAGCCGATACTTCCCGATGTACCGGCGCTCAGACCCTGCCACACCTGCAGCAACAGTCATCAGATTAAGAGATATTGCTGCCGAGTACCTTGATTATGTGTACACAGGAAATCTGCATCAAAATGAGTGTGGCAGCAATACCCTTTGCCCTTCATGCCATGTTCCGGTAATAAAAAGATCAGGTTATGACACAAATATCATTGGCCTGGATGCTAAAGGCCAATGTCTGCATTGTGGCAATCAGATAATTAAATACTATAGAAATTAGATGGTGACAAGGTTATTTTGATTTGGAAATTGTACTGAGCTTCTCAAAATACCCGTCTACTTTTTCCAGAAGGTCTTTTCGTAGTGCAGAATAGTAGCCTCCGACAATATGAGGATTATCTTTACCATCCGGGTTATTTGCCCGGTCAATGAATTCGTTTCGCATCTGAACAGCTTCTTCAATCAGATTCTGAACCTCTGTTCTCTTTTCACCACTATGTAAACTGGTGAACATGAAACAGTCTGAAATAAATTCAAAAAACAGGTAATCAATATCCTTCTTTAGTTCTCTAATACTTGACATATCTTCAGGTTTTGCTGCAAAGATAAATAATTAATCCGTTGCCGCGTCAGTAAGATAGTTTCTTATACTCTCCTCCGCTTTCTCCGAATAGGCCTCCCGCAATCTTGTCACAATAGGGTTCTTAATCCTAAACCTTTCATCCCCAATACTTTCTACCGGCAGAACCATTGGTGAGGTACCAGTAAGAAAGACATTCTGGTATTTTGAAATGGCTGATGCCCTGACAGGTTCAAAATGGATTTCTATCCCTTCATGCCTGCATATTTCAATAATGTATTTCCGCGTGATACCCGACAACACCATATGGTCCGGAGCAGTAAACAGTATATTATTTTTATCAACAAAGAAAACGTTTGATCTGCTTCCTTCAGTAATCAGACCTTCATTGTTTACCAGCAAAGATTCATAAGCTCTTTTTTCTGCCAACTCTTCATTTACCGTAGTTCTGAACTTTGTATTAAGAATTTTCACTTCCGGGTTTGGTCGTTCAGCATTTTGAAGAATAATCTTAACGCCTTCTTCATACATTTTTTCGGTAGGATAAAATGATGGAATATAGCAAATCATCAAAGAATATCTCTTCTGGCTGAAGGTCACCATTATTTTAATATTTATCTCCTGGATCAGTTCACATTCAGACAAAGCATTTATTCCTGCTATTATGTTTTCTGAAAGTCTTTCAGGCACGCTGTATCTTGTGGCAATACCATCACTGATTCTTGTGATATGATCATTAAAAAAAAGGGGGATACCTGCGAATGTACGTATGACTTCATAGAAAGTGGTTTCACCCTGAGGTGGTTCAAGATCATAACCAGCTGAACAAATTAGTCCATCACAATAATAGTATTTCCCGTAACATTCCATCTGAGTGGTTTTATTACAAAGTTATGATATAAATCCTGAGAGCCTTAAAAGTAATTATCTTCGTCCTTTACCAACTCAGCTAAGGTGTACGCTATTGTAGACATTGAGACAACAGGAGGAAGCGCAAGGCTTGAGAAAATTACTGAAATAGCTGTGTGTATTCATGACGGTTCATCTATTGTTGAGGAGTATTCGACTCTAATAAATCCTGAACGTAACATTCCTTACTTTATAACAAGCCTTACAGGAATAACCAACGAGATGGTTGAAGATGCTCCCCGGTTTTTTGAAGTAGCGAGGAAAATTGTTGAGCTTACGGAGGGAAACATATTTGTAGCTCATAATGCACGTTTTGATTACTCTTTTCTGAGGCAGGAATTCAATGCTCTTGGTTATAATTTCAGAAGGCCCTTACTTGATACAGTCTCATTGAGCCGGAAACTATTGCCTGGACATCGCTCCTATAGCCTTGGGAATCTATGCAAGGATCTGGGTATAGAAATCAAGGGAAGGCACAGGGCTTCTGGTGACGCACTTGCCACCGTAAGGCTTTTTGAGATTCTCCTTACAAAAGATCAATTGCTTGATAAGAAACATGGAGGGCTTATCAGAAACCGGAAATCATCTCATTTACATCCGGCTCTGGACCTTTCCAAGGTTGAAAATATCCCTGAAGAGCCAGGCGTCTACTATTTCTACAATGAGTCAGGAGAAATTATTTATATTGGTAAAAGCTCTAATTTGTATCAGCGGGTTAATACGCATCTCTCAAATAACACCACTTCCAGAGCGATGGAGATGCGGGATATGATTGCTGATATAAGCTGGGAAAGAACCGGCAGTGAGCTAATTGCACTTCTTCTTGAATCAGCAGAAATCAAAGCAGACAAGCCCCTGTTTAACAGGGCTCAGCGACGAACAGGCTTTCGCTGGGGAATTTACAACTTCTACGATCAGAAAGGTTATCTCAGGCTTGAATACCGAAGTGTCAATGATGACGAAATCCCATTGTCAGTTTTTACATCCAGGGAGCGAGCAAAGGGCAAATTAGAGCAGCTTATTGAACATTACAACCTTTGTCAGAAGCTTTGCGGACTATATGACACTGACGGCCCATGTTTCCACAGACAGGTAAGTCTTTGCAATGGTGCTTGCTGTGGCGAAGAAACACCTGAAGAATATAATGAGAGAGTGTTAAGAGCTATTGATGAATTTATTTTCACTGAAAGAAACTTTTTCATAATTGACAAAGGCCGGGAAGAAGAAGAAAGATCAGCTGTCAAAATTGTAAATGGCAAGTATGCAGGTTATGGATTTTTCAACATCAACGATGTCGGTTTTGGGCTTAGCGCAATACATGAATGCATAAAAAATGCGCATGATAACCGGGATATTCAGGTTATCATAAAAAGCTATCTGAAAAAACACAAGGTTGAGAAAGTTATAGATTTCTGAGAATACCTGAAAAAAGGAGATTTCTTAATATATTTGTTTAAACCAATATACGGCAGACTGATGTCTCTTTTTACCCGCACCACTAAAGAACTCCAGGTACAGATTGATGAGTTTTTTGATACTGTTGAGATAGGCATCCTTATTTTCAAGGAGGGAGTGAAAGCTTATGTCAATGGTGATAATGATGCCTTTCAGAATCATCTTAAGAAGATAGATGATTATGAAGGCAGAGCAGACAAGCTTCAGAGAAGCATTGAGAACGATATGATTATCAAATCAATACTGCCTCAGCAAAGGAGCGAGGTTGTCAAGCTGTTGTGGCAGCTTGATGAGATAATTGATACAGCAAAAGCGACACTGAATGAATTTTATATTGAGATGCCGAAAATCCCGGATGCCTTGATACATGATTTTGTTTCACTGGCTGAGGTTTCAGGAAATGCAGCTGAAGAGCTTATGCCTGCTGCACGTACATTTTTCAGAGAGCCGCATGTTGTACGTGAGAAGCTTTTAAAGGTCTATTTTTTTGAGCGTGAAACTGATAAATCTTCATTTATCCTGAAGAAAAAGATCTTTCATGATATGAACGAACTCTCTCTGGCTGAAAAGGCCCATCTACGCTATATAGTCCATCATATTGAAAGCATTTCTGATACATCTCAGGATGCGGCAGACCTTTTGGCAACCATGGCTATAAAGCTAACGCTCTGAGAAGATGATCATTCTCTTTATTTCCAGTGGTTTGTTTCTGGGTTGGACATTAGGAGCCAACGATGCTTCCAACACTTTTGGATCAGCAATCGGTTCCCGTATGGTGTCATTTACGAAAGCAGCCGTCATTGCCTCCATCTTTGTTATTCTGGGTGCTGTGTTACAGGGGTCAGGTGCCTCAGACACTCTCGGAAGGCTTGGCTCCGTAAACGCTATCGGCGGTTCTTTTACAGTAGCCTTTGGTGCCGGCCTGACAGTTTTCTTTATGACAAGGGCAGCACTTCCTGTCTCAACCACACAGGCTATTGTAGGTGCAATAATCGGATGGAACCTTTTTACCAATAATGCAGTAGATATTAAATCATTGTCACAAATAGTTTTTACATGGTTTGCCAGTCCCCTGTTGGGTGCTGCGTTCGCATATGTGCTTTATCATATAACCAAAACGTTAAGAAAGAAAATTAAAATTCACTTATTAACATATGAATCATATATCAGGACAGGACTGATTATTGTAGGAGCCTTTGCTTCATACAGCCTTGGAGCTAACAATATTGCCAATGTTATGGGTGTGTTTGTTCCCAGCATCCCGCTCGAAGACATGAACTTACTGGGGTTTACCCTGACAGGAGAGCAGCAACTGTTTCTACTGGGAGGCATTGCAATATCTGCCGGGATAATTACATATTCAAAGAAAGTCATTGATACCGTTGGCAAAAACCTTTTCGAGCTAACCTCTGAAGCTGCACTGGTTGTTGTATTAGCACAAGCATTGGTGCTTTTTGTTTTTTCATCATCATCATTGTCAAACTTGTTTGAAAAAGCAGGACTCCCCCCTATTCCACTGGTGCCTGTTTCAAGCACCCAGGTAATTGTGGGTGCCATTGTTGGTGTGGGACTTTACAAGGGGATGCGGAATGTAAACCTGAAAGTACTGGGCAGCATAGCTTCCGGATGGGTAACGACACCTGTTGCAGCCGGGCTGATATCGTTCTTCCTCCTGTTTTTTGTGAAAAACCTTTTTGGAATTGATGTTGGACATTCGGTAAGACCTGAGATAGTAACGGGAAATGGAATGAACACTTCATTAATAATAAGATATATCATTATATTTCTGCTTATTGCCACTGCTGCAAGTCTGATATATATGATAATAAGAGAAAGAAAAAGAACCAAAAAGCTATACACAAGCCGGTCTCTTAAAGGGTTGATTTAGTCTTTACCCGAAAGTAACTAAATACTCAAGTCGCCATATCAGTCAAATTAACTGTAAAACCAAAATGGAGAAGAAGATACACCATCCTGAGTCCAATATAACAATGAGGCTTATAAAGAGTGAAGATCTTAATCATCACGGAACATTGTTCGCCGGTCGTACTGCCGAGTGGTTCGTTGAGTCAGGGTTCATAGCTGCTGCCTCGTTACTTGATCCCAAAAATGTTGTTTGTCTTAAGATCCATGGAATGTATTTCACCAGTCCGGCAAAGCCCGGCGAAGTTCTTGCTTTTGATTCGAAGGTTGTAAATACAGGCAAAAGCAGTCTGACATCGTACATTAAGGTAAGCAGGCCGGGATGTGCAAAACCTCTGGTTGACGGGTTTGTCACCTTCATACATGTAGACCAAGAGACGCGTCCTGCACCTCATCACATTGAAGTCATTCCGATCACTGAAGAAGACAAAACT
>CAZGDJ010000052.1:0-13709 GCA_964524635.1 uncultured Rikenella sp.
CGAAAATTGATCAGATATGACAGCACAGGAATTTACATCAAATATAATAGGACTGAAGAGCAATCTGCAAAAGTATGCTCTGAGCCTGACAATGGATCGTGATAACGCTCTTGATCTTGTTCAGGACACCTTCCTGAAGGCAATACAGAACCAGGATAAATTTGTTGATGAATCAAATCTCAAAGCCTGGATATTCACGATTATGAAAAATACCTTTATTAATAATTATCGTCGTAAAGTGCGTGAAAACACAATGATTGACGGCACGCAGGAACTTTACTATGTAAATACAACTACTGATAAAGGGTATATCTCTCCTGAGTCTTCTTATTCCGAAAATGAGATCAACAAGGCAATAGATGCGCTGCATAGTGATTACAGGGCACCTTTCAGGATGCATTTTGAGGGCTATAAATATGAAGAGATAGCTGAGAAACTGAATCTTAAGCTGGGCACTGTTAAGAGCAGGATATTTTTTGCCCGTCAGAAGCTTATGAGCGTAATAAGTGATTATAATGGTTAAATTATACTTTAAGTTTAAGCTTTGAGTTTTAAAAATCCGGGTAGAAGCCAGCTGCAGATAAAGCAGCTGGTTTTTTGTAATATTATGGCGGGTTTTTACTGACAAGTTCAGGTATCCGGGTATTTTGAATAACTTTATATTAAAATCAAGAGTACTATGAAAAAGATATTTTTTAGTCTGATTGCCTTAATGGTATTGTCTCCGTCTATGATAAATGCACAGGAAAAGTATATTTCTGCCGGCATCAGCCACGTAACCGTTTTCTCACAGGGCGCACAGTTATTTAGCGAAATTACCACCCAGATTCAGCCCGGCACTGTTGATCTTGTTGCCGGTGGGCTTTCCCCCTACATTGATATAAACAGCATACAGGTTAAAGGGGAAGGTGATTTTATGATACTGAGCGTTAATCACAGGAACAATTTTCTTGAAAACCCTGAAGAATCAGCCAAAACAGCAGAACTTCGTGATAAAATAGAGTCTCTAAGGACCAGGATAGAGGATGAAACCACTGCCATAAGCGTGTTACTTGAGAAAGAGGCTTTTCTCAGGGCGAACTATGACGTGGTAACAAATAAAACCACTATCACATCGGAACAGTTGAAATCTTTCCTTGATCTGTATACAGTAAACACAGAATCAACAAAATTTGCTATCCTTAAGAAGCAAAGGCTTGTAAAAGACTTCGAAAAAGAAAAACAGCAACTTGAGAATCAACTGAATAATTCTTCAGCAAAGTCAAGGCTCCCTACAGGGGAGATAGTGATTTCAGTTTCAAGCACTAAGCAGGTAAACGGTAAGCTAAAGCTGTCATATGTGGTTATGAATGCCGGCTGGTATCCTTCATATGATATCAGGGTTGATGATATCTCCGCTCCTGCATCAATAATTTATAAAGCCAATATTTACCAGAATACCGGTATTGATTGGAAAGATGTAAAAGTAAGTCTGTCAAATGCTTCTCCAATGACTGCCGGAGCGCTTCCAACACTATATCCCTGGTTTATAGACTTTTATAATCCTCCGGTATATAGGGCTCTGAAGGGAAAGGCTGCCGGAATACAGGTATCCCAGGCAAGGGAGATGAAATCAGAAGCATTATCCATGGATGAAGTCTTTGCTGAAGAAGCAGCACCTGTTCCGGTAACTATTACTGAATCAGCTATCAGCTTTAGCTTTGACATTAATGTACCACAGACAATTCTCTCAAACGGAAAGCCTGAGACAGCAGAGCTGCAGAGGATGACAGTGCCGGCTGCTTTCAGATATGAGAGTGTTCCTAAGGTTAATCCTTCCGCCTACCTGGTAGGCTATTTGACCGGCTGGGAAAAATACAATCTCCTTGCGGGTGGAACAAACATTTATTTCAATAACACATTTACCGGCAAAGGTCAGATCAATACAGCAGAGCTAACGGATTCTCTCACAGTCTCACTGGGAGCTGACAACATGGTGACCATCAAACGTGAGAAAAGGATTGATTTCAGCTCACAAAAACTTATCGGCGTAAACAAAGTTATAACCAGTTCATATCTTATTTCGATACGCAACAACAAGAAACAGGCAATTGATCTTAAGATGCATGATCAGATACCTCTTTCGCAGAACAGTAATATTACTGTAGAAGCATCTGAACTTTCCGGAGGTAAGCTTAACGCTTCGACTGGTGAGATCATCTGGAATCTTAAAATAGCACCCCAGGAGACAAAAGAGATCATCCTGACCTATAGTGTCAAATATCCAAAAAGCCATAAAGTCATAATTGACTGAAAATAAACCGGAGAAACCAACATGCGAGGTTATTAACACATGTTAATAACCTCGTTTTTTCTATCCTATTTTGCTGATATTGTTTTATTTGCCTATGTTAATAATCATGTTAGTTTAGTGTTATTGACTTAATGGAATTTAAATGCAGAAAAACTTGACATGGGTTCCTTTACTTATTATATTTGTTTTACCATGTGAGCGATAAAGGATCGCTCTGAGGTAAGAAGGTTCTTTCGAATGGTTTAATTATCACTCTGAAACTACATCAGACTTCAGGGTCTCACGCAGAAAGATCAAGGTCTTGATGCGTCCGTCACAGATGCAGGCTGAGAGGCCTCTACATTTTGGCGGTCTGACGGGAGCTATCACCAGCCGGTGTAACAGCCTGACAGGTGAAAGCAACACAAAAGCATTGCTGAAAGCCAATAAAGCAGCAGTAGTGCCCGCGCAGAGAGAGGGTTATCATGCCATCAAAACCTTTATGGTATTGATGAAGGTAATCCGGGCCGGACAGAGGCTATCCCTCCGGGGAATGTCTGACCTCGAGAGCTCATGACTTCGAGTTTCATAATGTATCCCGTAAAACCGAAAGGTGATGAAAGAATACAGGAGAGACACCGGAATGATGACCGCACTTCTTTCGGGAAGACCGACAGACATCAGAAAGGCAGAAGTAAATAGAGATGGGCTGACCGCAATAACAGTAACATGGCGACCGTGACGGTCATGGCTGTCATACGTCGGAATGGGAACTAATACGTACAGTATGGTTCCCATTCGTGTTTTATACCCGATCCATGTCCGGGGAAAAGAGGTTTAACGCCCCCTGATAACACCCCTTGCCGAGCTCCTGACAAACGCCAGTATCGTGTCCCGTTCTAATGCAGGCTGGAATTTTTCCTCAATGTATGCCAGAGCCTGTGAAGAGTTCATACCCATGTTATAATAAGCTCTGTATATCTCATGTATCTCATTGACCTTTTCCTTGCTGAAACCTCTCCGCTCCAACCCGACAGAATTAATCCCCATAAAGGCCAGTGGCTCCCTGTCAGCCTTTATATAAGGAGGAACGTCAATACGCACTTTTGATCCTCCTCCAATTATTGCATGGGCACCGATGCGCACAAACTGATGAACAACTGTACCTCCTCCCAGGATAGCCCAGTCACCTATTTTTACTTCACCGGCAATACCTGAATAGCCAACCATGATAACATGATCTCCCACACTGCAATCGTGAGCCACATGTGCATAAGCCATTATCAGGCAATCAGAACCAATAGTGGTCATCCCCCTTGCACTTGTCCCGCGGTTCAGTGTTGCAAATTCCCTTATTGTCGTGTTGTCTCCAATCTCAACAGTTGTTTTTTCACCATTAAACTTAAGATCCTGTGGAATGGCAGAAACAGATGCCCCGTTGAAAATCCGGCAATTCCTGCCTATCCTGGCTCCATCGTAAATAACTGCATGTGGTCCTATCCAGGTTCCATCACCTATTACAACATCTCCATCAATATATACAAATGGTTCTATAACAACATTGTCGCCTATTTTTGCGTCAGGATTAATATGAGCTAAAGGAGATATCATATGTCTATTTATTTTTTATTACCTGTGCCGTCAGTTCTCCTTCAGCAACAATTTTCGGACCAACAAAAGCCTGTGCGTACATGATGACAATACTCCTTCGAATTGGTTCTGTCATGTCGCATCGAAGGATAAGGGTGTCACCGGGCACAACCTTGTGCTTGAACTTGAACCTGTCAATCTTAAGGAAATAAGTTGAATATTTCTCCGGCTCATCAACATTTCTTAAAACCAGAATCCCTCCTGCCTGGGCCAGTGCCTCAACAATGAGCACTCCCGGGAAGACATGCTCCTGAGGAAAATGACCCTGGAAAAAAGCCTCATTATAGGATATGTTCTTCATGGCAATAACGTTATTTTCCGTTAGTTCCAGAACGCGGTCAATCATAAGCATCGGGAACCTGTGTGGCAGCAAAGCTTTTATTCTTTCAATATCCATTACTACCGGCTTCGTTGTATCCAGTAATGGTATTTCCTTTTTTGTTGTCTGCCTCCTGATTATCTGACGAATTAACCTTGCCATCCTTGTGTTTGAATAGTGTCCGGGACGGGTAGCAACAACCTTTCCTTTTATAGGCTGGCCCACAAGTGCAAGATCGCCAATGAGGTCAAGCAGTTTATGTCTTGCCGGCTCATTAGGATGCCTCAGTTTTGTGTTATTAAGGACTCCGGCATTATGCTCTGTAATACCAGGTTTATTAAATATTTTTGCAATACGGTCTATCTCCTCCTGTTCAACCTCACGCTCAAGTATCACCACAGCGTTATCAAGATCACCTCCTTTTATAAGACCCATGCGAAACAGCGGTTCCAGCTCGTGAAAGAAAACGAATGTGCGGCTATCGCATATTTCCTTCTCAAAGTCATCTATATTATCAAGAATAGCATATTGATTACCCAGTATCTTCGAGTTATAATCAATAAGGACATCAGCACTGAAGTGATCATCGGGGTAGATTATAAGATCAACGCCATGTTCTTCATCAGAGAAGGTGATTTTTTCCTTTATGACATAATAGTTACGATCTTCCTTAAGCTCAGTTATGCCGGCTTTTTTTATTGCCTGGACAAACATGAAGGAGCTCCCGCCCATAATAGGAGCCTCGGGAGCATTTATCTCAATGAGGGCATTGTCAACCCTCATGCCTGCAAAAGCTGCCAGAACATGTTCGATAGTGTGAACTACCGCGTCTCCCTGCTCCAGTGTTGTCCCCCTCGATGTTTCTGTAACATTATCAGCCAGTGCATCAATTACAGGGCGTCCCGGAAGATCTGTGCGACAAAATTTATATCCGTGGTTTGCCGGTGCCGGCTTAAAAGTCACTGTAACATCAACTCCCGTATGAAGCCCTTTACCATTAAGGCTTACCTCACTTGCAAGCGTTTTTTGCTTTTCACTCATTACATCTGGTTATAAAAATCGGTACAAATAAAGCAAAATTTTTCCGAACGCTCCAAACTAAACCTCCACATCTGCATGATGTTCAAACGATTTCCTTTAGACTGCCAGAACGGAACTACCTGTTTTTTAGTGCATCAACAGCCTTTGCAATCTCGTCAACTTTTTTATTCAGATCAGGCAGTTTGATAAAATGAGCAAAACTCCTCATATATTGTTTGCTATCGATGGCAGGGAACCCGACCATTGTTGAATTCTCTTCTTTTATCGTCCCGATAACACCTGTCTGTGCCCCAATTTTGCAACCGTCAGCAACTGAGATATGCCCTACTATCCCCACCTGGCCTCCTATCATACAGTTCTTTCCTACTTTAGATGAACCTGCCACACCTGTCAGAGCTGCGATAACGGTATTTGTTCCTATCTCAACATTATGGGCTACCTGAATAAGATTATCAAGTTTAACCCCCTGCCTGATAAAAGTTGAGCCCATTGTTGCACGGTCAATGCAGGTGTTGGCTCCTATTTCCACATTATCTTCCAGAACAACATTACCAACCTGGGGTATCTTCATATATTTGTTTTCCTCAGTGATAGGTGCAAAGCCAAAACCATCAGAACCAACTACTGCGCCGGCGTGCAATATGCATTCATTTCCCACGACGCACTGCTGATATATCTTGACACCGGAATAGAGGGTACAGTTTTTCCCAAGTTTGGCTCCCTCACCGATGAAGACATGAGGATACAATATGCATCCATCACCGACAGTTGCATTTTCTGAGATATAAACATAAGCCCCTAAATAAACATCATTCCCCACGGTTGCGCCCGGTTCAATAATAGCTGTCGGATGAATGCCCTTTTTCTTTGGCTTTGATTGCTCATACAAAGAAAGAAGCACGGCAATGGATTGGTATGGATCAGCTACCCTGATCAGAGTTGCGCTGACATTCTTCGCCGGCTTGAACTCATTGCTCACAAGCACAGCGGATGAAGCCGTGGTGTAAATATGATGCTCATACTTCATATTTGCAAGGAATGAGAGAGCGCCCTCATGTCCTTCTTCAATCTTAGCGAAGGTGTTTAGTTTTACTTCAGGATTGCCTTCAAGTGTTCCCTTAAGAATCTGGGCGACCATTGCAGCTGTTAGTTCCATATTTTTGAGTGTTATCGAATTTCTTTTGGATAGCAGAGGTAATATTTTGTGATCTTTTCTGAGAGAGCCTGCTGATCAAAGAGATCTGAGACTGATGTAATATCACGTATCTCTCCGGTCTTGAGAAGAATGCGTACCTCAGGTGTCCCCGGGGCATATGTTTGGTTGTAAACATCTCCCGTATTTACATAATAATCTATCTCCTTATCATTTAGATGCAGGTATTTTCCTGCCTTTGTTTTCAGGTCTTTAATCCTGGCCTCACCGAATGGCTCCCTCTGAAGCTCTATTGCAAGAAGATCCCTGTTATTAAACCGGCGGCACAGATCTGAAAGGACAGGGTCATCATCTGAAGCCCAGACTTTGGTTGCTGAGAGAATGTCACTCTCATCCAATGCCATAAAATTAATTATCAGGTCATTAAGCTCATTCTCTTTAACAGGAGTGGTCTGTAGTTTCAGGAAAAAAGCAAGTGCAGGAGCAGCAAATAAAGTTACTCCTCTCAGTGTCACCTCCCTGGCCCTGATTAAAATATTTATAAGGAGCTTCTCAGCTGAAATTACCGTCCGGTGATTATAAACCTGCCAGTACATCATTCTTCGCGCAATCAGGAATTTCTCGACTGAATAGATTCCTTTTTCATCGACCACAAGCCTGTCGTCGCAAACGTTAAGCATCCTAATTATTCTGTCAGACCCTACAGAACCCTCAATTACTCCGGTAAAAAAACTATCACGCCTTAGATAATCCATTCTGTCCATATCCATCTGGCCAGTAATTAGGTCATGAAAGAATCTTCTGCTGTAGGTGCCTTCGAAGATCTTTATGGACAATGTCAGCCTTCCGTTAAGCTGATTGTTCAACTCCTTCATTATCATAAGAGACATTGTCTCATGAGTCATATCCTTTATGACAGAGTTTTCAAGGGCATGTGAGAATGGTCCGTGTCCAACGTCATGAAGAAGTATTGCCGCAAGAGCAGCTTCCTCTTCTTCAGAGCTTATCACTACATTTTTTGATCTCAGTGTCTGCAGAGCCAGTGTCGTAAGATACATAGCTCCCAGGCCATGCTGGAAACGGGTATGTACCGCTCCGGGGTATACATAGCTTGTCATGCCCAGCTGTCTGATATTACGCAATCTCTGATACCAGGGATGACTTATAAGATCAAAAATAAAATCTCCGGGCATACTAATAAAACCATATACCGGGTCATTGATGATTTTATTCTTGTTGGTCAATTGCTTACAGTTTATTGCCGCAAATTTATTAATGTTTCCGGAATTAACTCATCTTCAACGAGCTTAGAATTTTTCAGGCATGGAGATTTTGCTATTCTAAAAAATCATTCTATCTTTGCAACCGAATAGAAGGGAAGAACATTCTAGGGGACAAAAGTCCCCTATTTTGTTATCAAAAAAAGACTATGGTTACAAAAGACCGTATAAGAGACCTTACAATGAGCCACATTAGTGGTTCAGGGATCTTTCTTGTCGATGTCAGGGTAAGCAGCACCAACCGTATAACTGTTCTGATAGACAGGAAAGAAGGAGTTACTATTGACGACTGCGCTTCACTTAGCAGGTTTCTGAGTCAAGAGTTAGGAGAAGCTGCGGGTGAATATGATCTTAACGTCTCATCACCGGGACTTGATATGCCTTTTCTGGTCATGGAACAGTATAAGAAGAATGAAGGTCGGCTTGTAGATGTAGTATCAGTTGACGGGTCTGCCAACACCGGGACACTGCAAAATGTTACCAGGGGTGGTTTTGATCTTGAGGTGTTATTAAAAGTTAAAGGAAAAGAACCTGAGGTCAGGAACTTATCATTTAATTATGAGGATGTTAAGTCAGTAAAAGTTAAAATATCATTTAAATAACAGAACTGTTTACCAAAATGGAAAACGTTAATTTAATCGACACCTTTTCAGAGTTTAAGGAGCTGAAGAATATCGACAGACCCACAATGATGAGTGTACTTGAAGATGTCTTCAGGGGGCTTCTGGCCAAGAAGTACGGATCGGCAGATAACTTTGACATCATTGTCAATATTGACAAGGGTGACTTCGAAATTTGGCGTAACCGCGTTATTGTTGAAGACGATGAGCTAACCGATGCCAATATTCAGATATCGTTGTCAGAAGCACATAAGATAGATGAGGATTATGAAGTTGGCGAGGAGGTCTCGGACGAGGTCAAATTTCTTGATTTTGGACGCAGGGCTATTCTGGCGCTGAGACAGAACCTTGTGGCACGTATCCTGGATCTTGAGAAGAATAACATATATCTTAAGTACAAAGATCGCATCGGAGACATAGTTACGGGGGAGGTTTACCAGGTCTGGAAGCGAGAGACGCTCGTTCTTGACGATGACGGTAATGAACTGATACTGCCCAAAGGTGAACAGATACCATCTGACCATTTCCGGAAGGGAGACACAATCAGGGCCGTGGTAATCAGGGTGGAGATGAAAAACAACACACCGAATATTATCCTGAGTCGCACATCACCAGTATTCCTCGAGAGGTTATTTGAGCTGGAGGTACCGGAGATATTTGATGGCCTCATAACAATAAAAAAGATAGTAAGAGTTCCGGGTGAAAGAGCCAAGGTTGCAGTAGAGTCTTATGATGAACGTATCGATCCGGTAGGTGCATGTGTTGGAATGAAGGGATCCCGCATTCATGGCATTGTCAGGGAATTACGCAATGAAAACATTGACGTAATAAACTATACTTCAAATAATCAGCTTTTCATCACCAGAGCGCTTAATCCGGCAAAAATAACATCGATAAGGCTTATTGAGGCTGATAAGAAGGCTGAGATTTATCTTAAACCAAGTGAAGTTTCTCTTGCCATTGGTAAGGGCGGCCTTAATATCAAACTTGCCGGGCAGCTGACAGGCTATGATATTGAAGTGTACCGTGAACCTGACAATGAGGATGAAGAGGACGTTTCACTTGATGAATTTGCTGATGAAATTGAAGGCTGGGTTATCGATGAGCTGAAAGCTATCGGTTGCGATACCGCCCGTAGTGTCCTCAAGCTGACAATACATGACCTTGTCAAGAGGACTGACCTCGAGGAGGAAACAATAAAAGAAGTTGTGAATGTTTTAAAGGCTGAATTCGAAAAAGAGTAAATGATTACTGTTTGGCACTACAAAATATAAACATACTGATCTGCAAAAAAGGTTGTTATAAAGGTATATATGACTGAAGACAAGAAGGCAACACGATTAAGTAAAGCAGCCCGCGAGTTCAATGTTGGGATACAAACTATTGTTGAGTTTCTTCATAAGAAAGGTTTCGATATAAGTTCAGATCCCAACTCCAAGATTCCTCCAGAGGCTTATGCGCTTATTCTTAAAGAGTACAGCAGTGACCTGAATGTAAAAAAGGATGCCGAGAAACTGGCACTCAAAGAACGGATCACTCCTAAAAAGTCTCTTTCAATCGATGATATTGAAAGTGGTTCAGAAGGTGAACTGACGGAGACGGAAGAGGAAATACTTATTACTGATGTATCGGGTAATAAGAAGCATATAGATCTTCGCACGGAGATCAAAAAACCTGAAATAAAAACCGTAGGAAAGGTTGATCTTCCTGCAGCAGGTAAGCCCATCAGTAAAGCTCCTGCTGAACCTGAGGCAAAACCCGAACCCGAAGAGAAGGAGTTAGTTGAAGAGAAACCTGTTGTTGAACCGGTTCCTCCAGCACCGAAAGAAAAGAAAGAGCCCAAGATAATTGGCACCATTGATCTTAGTAAAGTAGCCTCGAAGCCTGAAAAAGGAGCCAGGAAAAGCAGGAAAAGCCTCCCTGAACCTGTAAAGGAAGAGGTTATTCCTGTTGCAGAAGCTCCCGTTAAGGAACCTGAGGTTTTACCTGAAGAACCACAGGTACAGGCAGAACCTAAAGAACCTGAAATCTATCGACCGGGGGTAAATAAGCTGACTGGTCCGACAATTGTTGGTTCAATCAAGCTGCCTGAGCCTGAAGTGCGCAAGCCCAAAGAGGTATCTGCAGAAGATCGTCACAAGCATGATGACAAGAAAAAGCGTGAAAGAATAAAAGCAAAACCACGCGAAAAAGTTGCTTTTAATGAAACTGCCGCACCTGTTGTTCAACAACAGGAAGCCAGAAAAGATAAAAAACCCAACATTCAGAAAGACCATCGTGACAAGAAGAAATTCAGGGCTCTGCGACCCGAAGTCGACAAGGAAGATGTTGAAAAGAACATTAGAGACGTAAACCTTCTGATGAGCAAGGGCAAGTCAAAAGTCTCAAAGTACAGGCGTGATAAGAGAGATGCTGTAAGCCAGAGGATGAAAGATGAGACCGAAAAGAAAGAGCTTGAAAAGAGCGTTCTTAAGGTCACTGAGTTTGTCTCGGTGAATGAGATGGCCACAATGATGGATGTTCCTGTAATTGATATTATTTCTACCTGCATGAGTCTTGGCCTTATAGTCTCAATAAATCAAAGACTCGATGCTGAAACAATGGCACTGGTAGCGGAAGAATTCGGTTATACTGTTGAATTTGTCAGTGCAGAACTACAGGAGGCCGTGAGGGAGGAAGAAGACAGCGAAGAGGAACTGGTATTCAGACCTCCAATTGTGACTGTTATGGGACATGTTGACCATGGCAAGACAAAGCTTCTGGACTATATACGCAACACCAACGTTATTGCCGGTGAAGCCGGAGGGATTACACAGCATATTGGAGCTTACAGCGTAAAACTCAAGAACGGAAAGACAATTACAT
Source organism: uncultured Rikenella sp. (assembly GCA_964524635.1). GTDB lineage: Bacteria > Bacteroidota > Bacteroidia > Bacteroidales > VadinHA17 > SR-FBR-E99. Next base: position 11,201 of record CAZGDJ010000052.1, read on the forward strand.
TCCTTGACACACCCGGTCACGAAGCTTTTACGGCCATGCGTGCAAGAGGAGCCCAGATAACAGACATAGTCATTATTGTTGTTGCAGCAGATGACGGAGTGATGCCGCAAACGCGTGAGGCCATAAACCATGCTCATGCCGCAGGTGTGCCAATTATTTTCGCGATAAACAAAATTGATAAACAAACATCCAACCCTGATAAGATACGCGAGGAGCTGGCTACAATGAACTTCCTTGTTGAAGAATGGGGAGGCAAATACCAGTCACAGGAATTATCTGCCAAGACCGGGCTTCATGTTGATGATCTTCTTGAAAAAATCCTCCTTCAGGCAGAGATGCTGGATCTTAAAGCCAATCCTGAAAAGATGGCCCTCGGAACTGTCATTGAATCTTCACTTGATAAAGGAAGAGGGTTCGTTGCCACTGTTCTTGTAAAGGCCGGTACTCTTCACATGGGTGATGTTGTACTTGCAGGAAGCTGCTTTGGTCATGTTAAGGCAATGTATAATGAGAGAAATCAGAAAGTGGAAGAAGCTGGTCCTTCAGAACCGGTTTTGATACTTGGCCTTAACGGAGCCCCGCAGGCAGGCGACAAGTTCAATGTCATGGAATCAGATAAGGAAGCAAAGGATATTGCTACCAAAAGAGCCCAGTTGCAGAGAGAGCAGGGTCTCAGAACCCAGAAGCATATTACTCTCGATGAAATAGGGCGTCGTATTGCTATAGGTAACTTCCAGGAGCTGAATATAATCGTTAAAGGTGACGTTGACGGATCTGTTGAAGCTTTAAGCGACTCACTCATTAAACTGTCAACTGAAGAGATACAGGTCAACATTATACACAAAGCTGTTGGACAGATATCAGAGTCTGACATTCTTCTTGCTGCAGCATCCAATGCGGTTGTAGTAGGGTTCCAGGTAAGACCGTCACTCAGTGCGCGTAAGCTTGCTGAGAAAGAAGGCATAGATATACGTCTCTATTCTATCATCTATGATGCTATTGAAGAGATCCGGGCAGCAATGGAGGGCATGCTTTCTCCTGAGATCAAGGAAGAGATTACTGCAACAATAGAGGTGCGCGAGACTTTCAAGATCGGGAAGGTTGGCACTATAGCAGGTTGCTTCGTGCGTGAGGGCAAAGTGACGCGTAACACAAAAGTAAGAGTGATACGTGATGGCATTGTAGTCTATACCGGCGATCTGGGATCACTGAAACGATTCAAGGATGATGTGAAAGAGGTGACCTCGGGATATGAGTGTGGCCTTAACATAGATAACTTCAATGACATAAAAGTAGGAGATATTGTTGAGGGATACCAGACTGTACAGATAAAGAAAACGCTATAATAAAGAAAGGGGCTGTTAATCAGCTCCTTCTCTATATGCATTTCTATCGTTTATGCTCCGATGAGTTTCCTGTAAGCCTCAGCATCAAGAAGACCATCCATCTCAGAAGTATTATCAACCTCAACTTTTATCATCCAACCTTTCCCGTATGGATCCTTGTTTACCAGTTCAGCATTTGAATCCAGCTCTTCGTTCTTTGCAGTAATGGTGCCGCTAAGAGGCATGAACATATCGGATACGGTCTTGACAGCTTCAATTGTACCAAATACTTCGCTCTGAGAAAGCTTTTCCCCAACAGTTTCAATTTCTACAAATACAATATCACCCAACTCATGCTGAGCAAAGTCAGTTATACCTACGGTTGCTTCATGACCTTTTAACAGCACCCATTCGTGGTCTTTGGTGTACTTAAGATTTTCCGGTACATTCATCTCATTATGTTTTAATATGTTTAACTCTTTTAACCTATTGCGGAGTTCAAAAATACATCTTTTTAACTATTAAAAATCTGATCTTTCGCATTTTTTGGTTTGAGGCAGGCTTCGTTATTGCACCAGTGTAAATCTCAGGCTGAACCCGAAATTGGTATTTGAGGTAAGAAAAGTATTGGCAACAAACGGGTCATTAAGTGAGTGATCTGCATATATCTGCAGGTTAAATCTGTCACTCAGAACATAATCAGCCGTGGCTCCGAGAGTAAATACTCTTTGACCGGCGACAGGCTGATTGACCTCTTCAATCAGCTTCCGTGCAATAGTTTTGTTGTCCCTTATTGAAAGGTCGAGTCTCAGGTTCAGATCGCTCTTCAGAACACGCTGTCTGCCTCCTGAATTAAGTATTATTGAAACATCATCAAACCTGTAGCCTGCTCCAATAGTGATTTCGTCATTTCTGATATCGGCAACCTGGTTACTTGTTAAATTGAGTGTTATGGTGCGTGACTTGCGGTATTCAATCCTGGTTGTGAGTGAGTTCTTCCATCCGAGATCAATATTGATAAGAGGGCTGAATTGTTCGTTTATTGTTACAGAATTAACTTCGTATTCAGGTATGAAGTTTGACTGCAGGTCTCTTATCCTGCTTATCCCGTCTTCCTCCGGGTCATAAAACATGCTCGAATTAAATGAGCCGATTGTATAAGTTGACCTGTACTGGTGAGACAG
>CAZGDJ010000053.1:0-13340 GCA_964524635.1 uncultured Rikenella sp.
AACCGGTGACCAAGGATAGTGCCAATCTCGCAGGGATCAAACCCAAAATCATTGGCAATCCTTTCTGTAAGGGCAACAAGATTTTTGCTGAGCAGGTAATGCCAGGCATCTTCCGGAATACCCCATTCCTTCATTTGATTGAACCTGACAGCTATATCTTTGGGTATTTCACGCCCCAGCTCTTCAATCATCTCAGATGTTACAGGGATAGGTTGTGAATCCGTATCCGGGTACATTCTGTCACGTCCGGGCAGGACTCTTTCAAACATAGTATGCCCGTCAGAAAATGCCTTCCTGGTCTCATTGGGAACTCCCTCAAATGCAATCCGGAAACGTTCCTCAACAGTTTCAACTGCTGTCATAACATCCTCAGAGTCACCCCATAATATTATCTGGGCATCTGTGTCAGCTGCAGATAGCCAGATAGCCACTTCAGAAAAGAGGTTATTGAAGTTTCCATCCCTGATTTCTTCCGAGTGAATCATATTTGGTTTCTCAATGCAGGCAATCACTTTGAGCCTGTCACTTATCTCATCAGCAAAGACGTGGCCGGGTTGCGTGAAGTGAGATAATATTCCACGGCATCCGGGGAGATTTATTGCAATGACTTTATAGCCTTTATCAAGAGCTTCACGTACGGGCGCAAAATGATAAGATTTGTCAGATTCTGTTATCTCTTTGGTTTTCAGATTCCATTTTAAAGAGTCGGGAATGATCTTTTGAAGCCTGGCACGGATATTTAAAAGAGCATATTGCCTGAAAGCCTCATTATGAGACAGCTCCGGGATCCATTTTATGTGAGCCACACCTTTTATCTCCGCACGGTTGCCTCCTTCACAGCTTACGTTAACGTCTTCACGCGCTGCCCCCATACCTGTACGTACTTTACCTGTACTCCGGTTCAGGAACCTGATATATTCAGCTGCTTCTGCAAGCTCATCAGGTGTCAGACAGTCAGGGTGTGTCACTGTCTCTATAAGTGGCATGCCAAGTCTGTCTGTTTTGTAAATCCTTTTGTGGCCGGTATCAGAAATCTCACGGCATGAGTCTTCTTCAAGACTCATCTGTATCAGTCTTATCTTTTTGTGTTTCAGCTGAAGTTCCCCGTCAACACTGATTATTGCAGATCTCTGAAAGCCTGTAGGGATACTTCCGTCAAGATATTGTTTGCGGGTTATATGGATCTCACCAACGATGTTCATTCTGGCCGCCAGGGCAACGCTTATCGCTATTCTGACAGCCTCATCATCAACAGGAAACGGCGGAGTGTCATCTACTTCGTAAGTGCATGCAGACCGGTTATTTAAGCGATAGGTGATCTCTTTTCTGGTCTTAAACTCCATTAAAGCAGTACCGTCATAAACACCCATTTCACTAAGTGTAGGCCTCATGTGCCTGATGACTTCTGCATCATAATCATCATGACTGTTATATATACCGGCAGGACAGCGACAGAACAGCTTGCTTCTGGTTTTAAGCTGTTGATGTATCTCCAACCCTGATTTGAATCCTATTCGCTTATAATCATTAAGTGAAGCTTCACTCCGGGGAACATATCCGATTTCGTCCCTGGTAAGCCTGTAATTTTCTAAAGGATCAAATCTTGTCATCTGCAATGAAGTTACAGATGCAAGTTAATCACTGATTGGGAAAATTGGAGATGCTGATTAGCAGAAAGTTTGCGCAACTTTTTCCGTAGTTCATCTTTGTTGTGACAGCCTTAAAATTTATTATTAAATATCAGTAATGATTAATAAAATCAAACAGAAACACTGAAATTCAGTAATAGTGTTTTTTGCATACTATTGTACACAACTTAATAAAATAAAGTGATTAATTAAATGACAGTAAAGGAGATATAAAGAGATTGCTCCTTTTTTATGTGAAATACCGGAAATTTTCAGGAAGGCTGTTTTACCGGATAAAACCTCTTAATCGTATCTGATTGCTTTTACAGGAGTAATTCTGGCAATTAGCTGAGAAGGGATCAACAACATAAAAATTATGATTGCCATTGTTCCGATATTTAAAAGTATAACATGGACAGGGTCAAGATTGATTGGAACACTTTTCAGATAGTAAGATGCAGGGTCAAGAGATATAAATCCGGTTTTTTGCTGTAAAAGGGCAAATCCAATACCTATAACATTACCCCATAAAAGTCCTTTTCCGATTAACCATGAGGCCTGATAGAGGAATATGTTACGTATGACAGCATTGCCGGCACCCATTGCTTTGAGTATTCCTATCATATTTGTTTTCTCCAGAATCAGGATAAGAAGTCCGGAGATCATATTAAAGCCAGCAACGAGAAGCATCAATACGAGTATTATGATTACGTTGGTATCCTGAAATCCCAGCCAGTCAAAAATCTGAGGATACTTCGTCCGGATGTTGGTTACCTTTAGTTGCTCTTCATCTTCTGACATCTGATAACCAATAGCATTGCGCACAACGTCAGTTGTCTCGTCAAGCCTGTCAAAGTCATTGATGAATATCTCAAAACCACTGACCATATCGTCATCCCATCCGTTAAGACGCCTGATGTGCCCTATATCACAGAAAAGATAGGTTTTGTCAAACTCTTCTAGGCTTGTCTCATATATGCCTGCTATGGTGAATTTACGCATGCGTGGCGGATCCTGTACGAAAAACATGGAAAAGGAATCGCCTAGTTTCAGGCTGAGCATATCGGCCACCTTTTTTGAAATAAGGACTTCATTGCTACGAACTGAATCAGTAATGCTAATAAGCTTGCCTTCAACCAGGTTGTCTTCAAAGAATGACCAGTCATAGTCGCTGCCTATCCCTTTTAGCACAACGCCCTGCATATTGTCTTCAGTCTTGATAATGCCTGCTTTGGTGGCAAAGACCTGAATATTCTTTATGCCCGGGTTGTCTTTAATTTTATCAATAAAGGCCTGGTGTGATTTTACAGGCACAGTTTCATAAGATAAATTGGCATCATAGTTAACTACCTGAATATGAGCGCCGAAACCGGCTACCTTATCCCGTATCTGTTGTTTAAACCCTGTGAGTATAGAGACAGCAAGGATCATCACTGTAAGTCCCAGGGCAATACCGATAATGGCAATGACGTTTATGGGCCTGGAAAAGGCTGCACCCTGACGGCGTTCTTTTATTAGTCGTTTTGCTATGAAGGTTCCGGTTGACATACGGGCAAAATTATGAATTATGAATTAAGAATGGAGAATTATTTTAGCATAATGGCTCTTCTTTTGGATCGGTGTCAGCTGATTTTTAACTTTACCTGAAATAGTCAAAGCATGAAATCATTATACCTGATCCTGATATTTGTATTTTCTTCTGTCCAGTGCTCAACAAAGAATAGTGAAAATAAAGTTATTACGGGGGCAGATCAGACTGCAATATATCTGCCGCTGATAAAGGAAAAAAGTGTTGGTATTGTTGCAAACCAGACATCAATGGTAGGTAAAAGTCATCTTGTTGATACTCTTCTTTCACTTGGTGTCAGCATAAATGTAATTTTTGCTCCTGAGCATGGTTTCAGAGAACTGGCTGATGACGGTGCCATTATTGAAGGAGGAACAGATCCTGTGACAGGGATAAAAATTGTAAGCCTCTATACAGTCAAAAAGAAGCCAATGCCCGAAGATCTGGAAGGTCTGGATCTGTTGATATTTGATATTCAGGATGTTGGCACAAGGTTTTATACATATCTGTCAACGATGTGCTTTGTTATGGAAGCCTGTGCAGAAAATCATGTTCCTATGATGATACTTGATCGGCCTAATCCGAATGGCTATTATATCGATGGTCCGGTACTTGATTCTGCCTTCAGTTCATTTGTCGGACTACACAAGGTGCCTGTGGTTCATGGAATGACTCTTGGCGAATATGCCACCATGGCGAATGGTGAAGGGTGGCTGAAAAATGGTGTTGTTTGTGATCTCAGTGTAATTACATGTCTGAATTACAGTCACTCCACGCTTTACCAGCTGCCCGTAAAACCCTCACCCAACTTGCCTAACATGAACGCCATTTATCTATATCCTTCAATTTGTTTTTCAGAAGGGACAATTCTTTCGTGCGGGCGAGGAACTCCTTTTGCCTTTCAGGTTATTGGCTCTCCGGAAATGCCTGCCGGTGGTTTCAGCTTTACTCCTGAGTCTATGCCTGGTGCTGTAAATCCTAAATACAAAGGTGAACTGTGTTATGGCATAGACCTACGTAATGCCATGAATAACGGAATTGTGCCAAGACCGGAGATAAATATCGGATGGATAATCTCAGCATATAATGCCTATCCTGATAAGGAAAATTTCTTTAAAGATTATTTTGATACTTTAGCGGGCACCACACAACTCAGGGAACAGATCCGGCAAGGCCTTTCAGCGGAAGAGATAAGAGCTTCATGGAAACCCGGACTTGAAGAATTCAAACAGATCAGAAAAAAATATCTTTTATACAATTAGTAATTCTTAATTCTTAATTTTTAATTGATCCTGCCAGGGTATACTATCAGCGCTTCAGCAAGTGTTTCCATGGCATTCCGGAGGTCTTCAATCTTAAGGACATAGGCTATTCTCACCTCATTCCTGCCAGCACCTTTGGTAAAGTAAAATCCTGTAGCAGGAGCCACCATTACAGTCTGGTTTTTATAGCTGAACTCCTCAAGAAGCCATCTTGCAAATCTGTCTGAGTCATCTATTGGTAGTTTTACAACAGTATAAAAAGCGCCTCTGGGTTTAGGGCAATAGACGCCGGGCATCTTGTTTAAAGCATCAACAATGAAATCCCTGCGTGCGATATATTCATTATAGACATTTTTAAAATACTCTGCAGGAGTATCAAGAGCTGCTTCCGCCACTAACTGACCCAGTTCAGGAGGACAGAGACGTGCCTGCCCGAATTTCAGAGCTGTACTTAATACTTCCTTGTTGTGGGTTATTATAGCTCCGATTCTTACTCCGCACATGCTATAACGCTTAGAGACAGAGTCAATCATGACAACATTCTCCTCAATGCCTTTTAGATTCATGGCTGAGAAATGTTGTTCTCCTCCATAGCAAAACTCACGGTAAACTTCATCAGAGAAAAGAAACAGGTCATGTTTCTTTACAATGTCACGCAGATGCATAAGCTCTTCATGCGAATAAAGATATCCTGTCGGATTATTGGGATTACATATAAGAATACCTCTTGTTTTAGGAGTTATCTTATTCTCTATCTCCTTAATTGGGGGAAGCGCAAAATCGTTTTCAATATAAGACCTGACCGGAACAATATTGACACCGGCGGTTAAGGCAAAGCCGTTATAGTTGGCATAGAAAGGCTCGGGGGTTATAACTTCTTCTCCGGGATTAAGACATGACATAAATGCAAAAAGAACTGCTTCTGATCCTCCGGTAGTGACAAGGACCTCAGTGTGGTCAATATTGATGCCTGTTCTGCGGTAGCTTTCAGCAAGCTTGCGGCGATATGATTCATTTCCGGCTGAATGGGTATACTCAATCACTTTAAGATCAATATTGCGCAAAGCTTTCATTGCTGCCTCCGGAGTAGGAATATCAGGCTGGCCAATATTAAGGTGATACACTTTTGTCCCTTTTCGCTTAGCCTCTTCAGCAAAAGGGACCAGTTTGCGGATTGGTGATGCAGGCATCAACTTGCCTTTTTCGGAAATGTGTGGCATTGATACAGTTTTTGAGCATTGTAAGGTGTTGCAAAAGTATGAGTTTTCAATATCACGGGAATGATTAAAGTCATCAGGAACAAAGATTTATCTGTTTTCAATAATAACAGGTACGCTCTCATAGACAAGCATTGCACATGAAATCTCGGCCACCTGACTGCAATATTCGAAGTTGCAGTTACCGGATACATCATATATAGTATGATAAGTATTATCAGGATCATAACTGGTAAAAAACAAAGCTTTATAACCGTGTGATGCAAATGGATAGCTATCACTGTACTGACTGTAGGTATTAATGTTGACATAGTCCAGTGAGGTGTACTGCTGGCAGAGTTCCTGAGCCAGTAACCTTTTATCATGTGAATTATCATAATCAATGATATTGACCTCCCAGTCGGTTGGTTTTGTTTCGGCTTCAATTGCAATCATGTCATTATTAAGCATAATCTTGATTTTTTCGCCGGCATCCAAGGCTTCATCCACATAGACGTAGCTTCCGTTAAGACCTGTTTCTTCAGCTCCGAAAGCAACGAATTTGATGGTGTTTGATGGAATAAAGTTCATTTTCTTAAGTACCCTGGCTGTTTCCAGCGCTGCAGCAACCCCGCTGGCATTGTCATTGGCTCCCGGCGCGTTAGTATATCTGTTTTCAGGCTCGGAAGCATCATCATAATGAGCTCCCAGGATGCATACAGAATCAGGGTAAATGTCTCCTTCCAGGGTCGCAATAATATTGTATTGCCATCCTTCAAATGTCATGCCGGGTCTTGATATCGACAGCCAGAATGAATCAAGCTCGGTGTCAGGATAACCAAAAGAGATGAATTTGTCTCTTATCCTGACAGCTATCTCTCTTCTGTTATCAGCCAATGCAAATCGTGTCCCCATTCCCTGGAGCCACTCAATATAGTTTTTTATGCTATCTGCCTCTAATTCATCTGTTATAGCTGAAGTGAGGATATCCACCGGATCCGGATCGGGCTTATCCTTTTCTGAACATGAGGTTATTAATATCAGTAAAAACAGATAAGGCAGCAAGAAAGCTACGATCCGGATTTGCTTGTATAGTTTGATCATAATAACTAATTTATTGATCCCCTGATTGTATTACAAGTTTGCAGGTATGACATACACGCAGAGTATATGCGTTTTTTTTTAATTTTGCAGTCTCAATCAAAATAAAAACGAAAATAAACATTTCTGATGGATATACCTTCAAAATATGATCCTAAGGCAGCTGAGAGCAAATGGTATCAATACTGGACGGAAAAAGGCTTTTTTCACAGCACACCTGACGACAGGGAACCATATACCATAGTTATACCTCCTCCAAATGTTACCGGCGTGTTGCATATGGGTCATATGCTTAATAATACCACACAGGATGTGCTTATCAGACGTGCCCGTATGATGGGGTACAATGCCTGCTGGGTTCCCGGGACTGATCATGCCAGCATAGCCACGGAAGCGAAGGTGGTATCCAAACTTAAAAGTGAAGGTATTGAAAAGAGAGATATTGGCAGGGAGGCTTTTGTTGAACATGCATGGGAATGGACCCATAAGCACGGTGGAATCATACTTGAACAGTTGAAAAGGCTTGGGGCCTCGTGCGACTGGGACCGTACTCTCTTTACAATGGATGATAAGCGTTACAGGTCTGTCATTAAGGTTTTTGTTGATCTCCATAAGAAGGGACTGATTTACAGGGGAGTAAGAATGGTTAACTGGGATCCTCAGGCCAGAACGGCAGTCTCAGATGAGGAGGTGATTTATACAGAAGAGAAGTCCAAGCTTTATTATGTCAGATACAAAATAAAAGGCGAGGAAAACTATGTGATGGTCGCAACAACAAGACCGGAGACCATTCTTGGTGATACCGCTGTATGTGCTCATCCTTCAGATGAGAGATACTCGCATCTGAAAGGGAAACATGTAATTGTACCAATGACCGGGAGGGAAGTTCCGTTTATCTTTGATGATTATGTTGATCCGGAGTTTGGCACAGGATGTCTTAAGATTACTCCGGCCCACGATATTAATGATTATGAAATCGGACTTCGGCACAAACTGAGTGCTATAGATATTTTCAATGATGATGGCACAATAAGTGAGAGAGCAGGGCTCTTCATCGGTGCAGACCGTTTTGCTGCCAGGGACCTTGCTGAAATGGAGCTTAAGCGTACAGGCGCCCTTGTGAAAGTTGAGGAATACAATAATAAATTAGGAAGATCAGAGCGAACTCATAGCATTATTGAACCTAAACTTTCTGTGCAGTGGTTCCTTAAGATGAAGGATATCTCAAAACCGGCTCTGGATGCCATCATGAATAATACTATCGGGCTTCACCCTGACAAATTCAGAAATGTTTACAGGCATTGGATGGAAAATGTTCACGACTGGTGTATAAGCAGGCAGTTGTGGTGGGGACATCGCATACCGGCGTGGTATTATAACGATAGTGATTATGTGGTTGCGGAGACAGCTGAAGAGGCTCTGAAGGAAGCACGCAAAGCCAGCGGAATAAAGAGTCTTGCAGAAAATGATCTCAGGCAGGATGAAGATGTGCTTGATACATGGTTTTCATCATGGTTGTGGCCTGTTACATCCTTTGACGGAATTAATGAACCTGACTGTGCAGACATTAATTATTATTACCCGACAAATGTGCTGATCACAGCTCCCGATATTCTCTTTTTCTGGGTAGCCCGGATGATAATTGCCGGTTATGAATACAGGGGCAGGGAGCCTTTTAAGGATGTATACCTGACAGGTATGGTGCGGGACAAGCAGAAGAGAAAAATGTCAAAGTCATTGGGTAACTCACCAGATCCAATCAGCCTGATAGAGAAATACGGCGCTGATGGTGTGAGGGTAGGCATGCTGCTCTGTTCTCCTGCGGGTAATGATCTGTTGTATGACGACAGTCTTCCGGAGCAGGGACGCAATTTTGCAAATAAAATATGGAATGCCTTCAGGCTGATAAGTACTATGACTGTCGATGATAACATACCTCAGCCGGAAGCTTCTGCCGCAGCCGTAAGATGGCTGGAGTCTGATATCAACAAGTCTCTTAGGGAGATTGAGGACAACTTCTCAAAGTATCGTATCTCTGATGCCCTGATGCAGACATATAAGCTTGTCTGGGATGATTTCTCAGGCTGGTATCTCGAAATTATCAAACCAGAATATCAAAAGCCGATAGATGGCATGACTTTTAAGGCTACACTCGGGATACTTGAAACACTTATGAAGATAATTCACCCCTTCATGCCTTTTATCAGCGAAGAAATCTGGCATTGTATAGCTGAACGAGCAGATGGTGAGAGTATTATGATGGAGAAGATGCCGGTAAGCGGCGAATATGATGAGGAGATGTTAAATCGTTTCAGTTTTTCGCAGGAGGTAGTCAGTGCAATAAGAACAATAAGAAAAGAAAAAAATATCCCTGTCAGGGAAAAGATTGTGTTATGCTCATCTGAAGGAGTAACGGGATCAGAGTTCGACTCAGTGATAATTAAGATGTGCAACCTTTCTGAGATCCGCACCGTGAAAGGAAAAGTTCAGGGAGCAATGTCATTCAGGATCCATACTTCAGAATTCTTCGTTCCTCTTGAGGGGAGCATTGATCATGAGGAAGAAATAAAGAAGCTTAAGGAAGAATTAAAATATATGGAAGGCTTTCTTTCCTCGGTGACTGTGAAACTCTCAAATGAGAGATTCGTTGAACACGCACCTGAAAAAGTATTAAGTCTTGAGAGAAAGAAGCAGGCTGATGCTGAAGCAAAGATTTCAACATTGAAGGAAAGCATAGCTCACCTGTCAGGGAAATAGTTTAGGAGCCTGTTTGCGGATGGTATAATTGCCGCTGCTGCTAACCACCTGCCAGCCGTCGTTCAGTATCAAAATCCATCCTTCTCCTGAGATATGGTTACGTTCAATGACTACATCGCTGGCGCTTACACGCAGTGTCTGGAGATCGTTGGCAAGCAACGCACCTCCATCACTGACAGCGACCTTGCCCCAATTGTCCGAGACACGAAGTTTCCTGTAAAGGGTACCAAGAGTATCCAGTGAGTTAATATCTTCAGGTTCGAAACTGAAGTTAGGACTCTCCATTTGGAGAATCAGCACAGGTTTTTCCATAAAAGTACTGACGATTCTGTGCATTTTTTCATTCAGAACCTCCTGATGTCTGGCTTCCTCATCTCTTATGCCCGCCAGATCATAATTTAAAGCGAGTGAGCCTGCAACATCACGGCAAAAGTCAGGCAATTCAATTTCATAAAGTCTGGCTGTAGCTTTCCCAAGATCAAAGTCGGGTTCTTTTATTATTGTAAAGTCAAAGTTCTTACTATCAAGGAGGTAGGCATACAGAGCGCCATGAATGAAGCCATATCCGAAAGCATAGGACACATTATCATAGATACGGTTAAGGTATCCGAGAATCTTAAGTGATAACTCCTCATCACTTTCAGTGCTCATTTTCATATATGTGAAAGTGGTCAGACCTTCATAATTTTCGAATTTATTCTCGTCAACAATGGATGCAGGAAATAATTCTCGCCTGGCTCCTCTGAAAATCAGGGCATCACGTATTGCCTGATCGCGTTTATCCCCGGTTAGTTTTATTGCGTCTGCAAGCGCTTTCCATTCCAGTTTAAGGTACAACCTGGCATTTTTATCATTCAGGTGCCTGGTGTTGAAAGCTAACGGGTTCAATCCATACCGTTGCTGAAAACAATGAAAGAGACTGTGCAGTGTCCGGTCTTTCATTTCAGACATGTTTTCCTCTTTCAGAACGGGGACCATTGCAAAAAGAGTGCCTCCGTATTCAATTGCAGTATTTGATATCCAGCGTTCTTTAGGAAGAATTCCGGTATAGATTCCATCCCTGGCTTTCAGTAATCCCTCGCTGTCTGCAACATTTGCGTAAAGAGCCCGGGTTTTCACATCAACATACAATACCGGACCATAGATGTTTTCCCCCCAAAGCTTACCATCATCCTCATTGCAGGTATTCTCAACAGCCTTAAAATACTCATCCGCTTTTTGGGCAGAGAACCAGGTCGGATCTTTTTTGCTATTGCATGAGAACAACGCGAACAGTGGAAGGAAGAGAATCCATCTTTTCATATGGCCGGGGTTACAGGTATCAAAAATAGAAAAAATTTTTATCCGACTGTGAAACCTCTCCTGGTAAGCAGTTTCAATTATGACAAAGTAGTTGTTTTTTACATTTTTAAATCTTTATTTTTGCCCGTCAACAATATAATAGCGAAATGACGAACGACGATATATCAATGAACCGCAACGAGTTAGTTCAGTTTTTAAAGAAGCCATCCTTTGAGTTTACATCAGAAGACCTGATACGATTCATAGAAGCCAAAGCAATAAAAATGGTTAACTTCAGATATGCAGGTGACGATGGTAAACTCAGGACTTTGAATTTTGTTCCTTTTAGTCGTGATCACCTTTCATCAATACTTACTTCCGGAGAACGGGTTGACGGTTCAAGCCTTTTCTCGTTCATTGAAGCCGGATCAAGCGACCTTTATGTCATGCCGAGGTACCGCACGGCATTTGTTAATCCATTTGAACAGACTCCGACGCTTGAGATATTATGTTCATTTTATAATTCCAATGGAAAGCCTCTTGAGAGCGCTCCTGAGAATATCCTTCGCAAAGCGGTCACCAGGTTCAAAGAAGCAACAGGTTACAACATTAAGGCCCTGGGAGAGCTTGAGTATTATGTCAGGTCAGAGAGCGATGACCTTTATCCGCTTTTTGACCAGAAAGGGTACCATCAGTCAAGACCTTTCGCGAAGTTTGAAGAGCTTCGCGTTGAAGCCCTTGAGCTATGCGCAAGAGCAGGTTGTCACATCAAATACGGTCATTCAGAAGTGGGAAGCTTCTCAAGCGAGGGGATGGATTATGAACAGCATGAGATCGAGTTTCTCCATATGCCTCTTGAAGAGGCGGTAGAACAAATCCTCGTTGCCAAATGGATGCTCAGGATGCTTGGATACGAGTACGGTGTGGAGGTTAGTTTTGCCCCGAAAATAACAATTGGTAAAGCCGGTTCCGGAATGCATATACACCTCATGCTTGAGAAAGACGGAAGCAACATTATGATTGAAGACGGACATCTGAGTGATATTGCAAGAAAGATGATAGCCGGGATGCTGGATCTCAGCAAAGCACTTACCGCGTTCGGAAATACAATACCTACTTCTTATATGCGTCTTGTACCTCACCAGGAAGCGCCTACAAATATATGCTGGGGTGACCGTAACAGGTCAGTTCTTGTAAGGGTTCCGCTGGGATGGCTTGGGGCCTCGCAGATGATTCATGATGCTAATCCGGCTGAACCAGCAGGTTCTTCAGACAAAATGTCACGACAGACTGTTGAATTGCGTTCACCCGACGGATCTGCAAACGTCTACCTCCTGATGGCAGGGATAGTCGTGGCCATAAAGCACGGACTTGAAATGAGCAATGCCCTTGAGATGGCTGACAGGCTGTATGTTGATTATAACATATTCAAGGAGAAAGAAAAAGCTTCAGAAAAAAGGCTTGAATCGCTGCCTGCCTCATGCTGGGACTCAGCAGAAGCGTTACTCAGCCTGCGTGAGCACTTTGAGAAAGATGGAGTTTTCCCCGCCGGTGTAATTGAAAATATCGCAAGGAAGCTGAAATTATATAATGATAGAAACCTGAGTGATGAGATCAGTGGAAATAATGAAGAAATAGCAAAACTTGTCAGGAGATATCTGCATTGCGGATGATGGAGTTTAAATAACTATCAATCCTTCAATAGTAACCATATTCAATTTCTGTTCAGGCTTTTGTCTCCATCTCACTGATGGCAGCTTTAATGCTTACGTTAAGCTCAAATCCAACAAGCAGAGCCACAGAGTTAAGATAAAGCCAGATAAGAATTACCATCAATGTTCCGATGGATCCGTAAAGTTTGTTGTATTGTCCGAAGTTATTGACGTAAGCTGAAAAGCCCATTGAGGTAAGAATAAACAGCGCTGTTGCAAGGATAGACCCCGGAGAAATATATCTGAAGTCTTTCTTTTTTGCAGGCACGAGGTAATAAAGCGTTGAGATGGCAAGCAACGTCATGACAACAATAAGTGCCCATTTAAAGATCATCACAACATAGAAAACGAGATTCTGACGAAGCACACCAAGGTCAACAAGCCTGTTAACTACCGAACGGCTGAAGATGATCAGTGCACCCGAGACGGCAAACATCAGGAGAATAAGTATTAGCAGAAGGATGGCTATCTTGCGTTGTTGCACCCAGGTACGGCTTTCGAATTCATGAGATGATACAACAAAACCATGCATTAAGGCATGAATGCCGTTAGTTGAAAAAATGATGGTGGCAAAAAACATTACAATAAGCAGAGTACCGCTACGGTTAGTTATTACGTCAATAATTGTGCTCTCAAGGAAAATGTAGGCATTAGCCGGAAGAAGATTCTCAAAGAGATTAACAAGCTCATTCTGAAAGTTTTGTATTGGGATAAAAGGGATAAGAGTAAAGAGAAAGATTGAAGCAGGAAGCACTGCCATAAGCATATTAAAGGCTATTGAAGAGGCTCTGGTGACCATAACACCGCGCCCGAAAAGACCTTTGGCAATAAGTCTC
>CAZGDJ010000054.1:0-13085 GCA_964524635.1 uncultured Rikenella sp.
TTTCCCGGCAAGAAGGTTTATATATGGATCAAATGAAAATGAAGCTTTATCATGACAGAAGGATGGAGTTACAAAATATCTTGAGTTTCGCAACTGCACATATCCGCGGTTTTCCTCCGATAACATACCGCTTACAGAAACTTTTGTATATAAAATATTCCAGTCAAAGCCAAGTGTGATATCTCCATAAGTGAAACTGCTGAAAAGAGTGTCAGTGAGTGACTGCGGCAGGTAATACTGCGAAATGGAAAGGGAGTAATCAAACCATGAATTGACTAAATGACTATAATTTGCCGTGGCACTGTAAAATGCAGCGAAGGGATTCATCTTGTCAAGGTGGAATGCTGAGAGTGAGAAGAATAGTTCATCCTTACAACTATATACCACTGAGGCATATTCATAGGGATGATCGCTGGAAATTGTTGACCCCATGTAGACCAGATTACTGCCATAACCGATACCTGAATAAAGTGAATGTTTTGATATTTCAGCTGTTGTATTGATGGTATCTGCCAGGGAACCGGCATCTTCCTTATCATTTTGGGCGAAGCAGTTCAAAGAGAATGCAACAGGAAAAAGCAAGATAAAAAGAAGATACCTGTATATTGAAGATGACATATATTGCACATTAAAATCTGCTATTTTTCAGTGGTCTTATCTGCCACCCGATTTACCTGCTCCGGCCGGCTTTCCTACTCCCTTTGGAATACGTGAACCGGCAGGTCTCTCAATTGACTGCGGACGCGCACCTTTAGCTTTGCTCATGTCAGGTCGTGCACCTTTCACCTGTTTGACCTCAGCGCTTTTGTTCTTTGCTGCGGATGATTTACTGCTTTTCCCCTCAGATGAATTGTTAATTACATCCTTGTCTCCCTTGTCCTGCTCTTTTGACTGTTCACGGGTCTGCTCTTTCTTCTGTTTTACCATAATAGTATCACTTCCCCCTGTCACTGTCTGGGCATTCGTCAGACCCCCAACAACAAAAGCAACCAGATTGATGAGTATGAATTTTCTGATGCTGTTCATATCCGTCCTTTGCATTTTCCCGAGCATTACATCACCGTGAAATAATCTGAAATCCAGCCTGTTAGATAATTACGCAACAAAGATAACCAGAATAAAGTGAAGAAATGATGAAATAGCATTTCAACAGGAGACAAAAATAGTTGAAATTATTATTTATTGTAACATACAAATAATCAAATACATTCATCTTTTATGAATTTTTTTTCAAAAAAACTCATAAAGTGTAATATTTACATTTAAAAAAAGATTTTAACTTGCATACCATTCACTTAAATGAAAAATTCCAAGGACTCCTGAATAGAAAAAATACAGATATTAATAATCCTATACATTAAATAACCTAATAAACGAAACACTATGCTATTACTTGACTGGATTGTACTGGGGGCATTCGTCCTTGCGCTGATAGCTTTTATTTACTTTTCAATGAAGTCTAAGAATAAAACATCAGCTGACTACTTTTTGGCCGGACGTGACGCAACATGGGTCGCAATAGGCGCATCAATCTTTGCATCAAATATCGGATCAGAACACCTTGTCGGCCTTGCCGGCGCCGGGGCATCATCAGGTATGGCAATGGCTCACTGGGAGATGCACGGATGGCTTATCCTGCTCCTTGGATGGCTGTTTGTTCCTTTCTATGCAAGGGCCAATGTATTTACTATGCCGGAGTTTCTTGAGAGACGATATAACAAGCAATCAAGGTCGGTGCTTTCCATAATCTCACTTGTCAGTTATGTGCTGACAAAAGTAGCCGTGACCGTATATGCCGGCGGTGTGGTTTTCAAGGATGTTTTTGGAATTGAATCAATATGGGGAATTGACTTTTTCTGGATAAGTGCTATTGGCCTTGTGGTAATAACGGGCATCTATACAACACTGGGAGGGATGAAAGCGATCCTTTGGACCTCAGTAATACAAACTCCTGTTCTGCTATTAGGGTCAATTGCTGTTTTGGTTCTGGGCCTCATAAAAGTTGGCGGATGGGATGAACTGATGCATATATGCCGCCAGGTTCCGGTAAATGAATATGGAGACACCATGACACAGCTTATCAGGTCGCCAAAAGATGCTACATATCCATGGACCGGAGTACTCCTCGGATCAGCCATCATCGGTTTCTGGTACTGGTGTACTGACCAGTATATTGTTCAGCGTGTCCTCTCCGGACGTGATCAGACTCAGGCCCGCCGCGGAGCAATATTCGGTTCTTATCTGAAACTCACTCCTGTGTTTATCTTCCTGATCCCCGGTATGATTGCTTATGCACTCAACCAGAAGGGAATAATTCATCTCGGAAGCGCTGACTCAGCATTCTCAACACTGGTCAAAGAGTTGCTGCCAATGGGATTTAAAGGCCTTGTTGTTGGCGGTCTTCTGGCTGCCCTGATGAGTTCACTGGCTTCACTATTCAACTCATCAGCGACACTTTTCACAATTGACTTCTACCAGAGGTATAAGCCAGATGCTCCGGAGAAGCAACTTGTAAAAGTCGGACGTATTGCAACTGTTGTGGTTGTTATTTTGGGTATTCTGTGGATTCCGGTAATGAGAGGTATTGGCAAGGTACTTTATGCTTACCTCCAGGATGTACAGTCACTGCTTGCCCCGGGTATTGCAGCTGCATTCCTTCTTGGTGTGCTGTCTAAAAAGACGACCCCTAAAGCAGGTCTTACAGGTTTGCTGGTAGGTTTCGGACTTGGTATGCTGCGTCTTGGCTTCATGATCTTTAAAGGTCAACTTAGCCCTGACGGACTGATCTATGATGTATTTGTAGGTACAAACTGGCTCCATTATGAGATCGTCAACTTTGCAATAGTGATAGTCACAATGATAATAGTGAGCTATTTCACACCAAGGATGGACGAGACGAAGATAACCGGGCTGTACCTAGGTTCTGCTACTGCTGAACAAAAGGCCGTTACCCGCGCCAGCTGGAATACATGGGATGTAGTACTTTCAGCAATAGTAATTGTTGTTATCATAGCGTTCTATGCTTATTTCTGGAACTAGTTTTAAATTTTTTAGTAATTATTTACATGAAAAAAGGATCGATTGAATTATGGTTTATTACCGGCAGCCAGCATTTGTATGGTGAGGAGACACTGAAGCAGGTAGCTGCTGATTCTAAAGCCATTGTTGCCGCTCTTGACAAGGCTGATGTAATACCTGCAAAGGTTGTCTTTAAGCCTGTTCTCACTACTGCTGATGCCATAACAAATATATGTCTCGAAGCCAACAATGCTCCTGGTTGTGCCGGGCTTATTGCATGGATGCATACATTTTCTCCTGCAAAGATGTGGATATCAGGTCTTAAGAAACTGAACAAGCCTCTTCTTCATTTCCACACCCAGTTTAACCGCGATATCCCATGGTCAACGATTGACATGGACTTCATGAACCTTAACCAGTCAGCTCATGGTGATCGTGAGTTCGGTTACATCTGTTCACGTCTTCGTCTTGACCGTAAAGTTGTAGTCGGACACTGGCAGGATAAAGATGCCCTTAGCTCAATCGGAGCATGGACGCGTGCCGCACTGGCCACGCATGATGCCCGCTCGCTCAAAATAGCTCGTTTTGGTGATAACATGCGTGACGTGGCTGTCACTGAAGGGAACAAAGTGTCAGCCCAGGTTAAGCTTGATTACCAGGTTCATGCCTATGGAGTAGGTGACCTCGTGGCTTCAGTCAATAAAGTCTCTGACAAACAGATAGCCTCTCTGGTAAAAACCTATGGCGATGAATACAAGGCTCCTGCAAAGGTGCTTTCATCGCCTACTGTTAAAGAGGCTGCCCGAATAGAGGCTGGTATGCGCAACTTCCTTGAGAAAGGCGGCTTTAAAGCATTTACCACCAACTTTGAAGATCTGCATGGTCTGGTACAATTACCGGGTCTGGCAGTTCAAAGGCTCATGGCTGACGGATATGGCTTTGGTGCCGAAGGTGATTGGAAGACAGCTGCCCTTGTTCGTTCCATGAAGGTTATGGCTGAGGGTCTGAAGGGAGGCACTTCCTTTATGGAAGACTATACCTATCACCTTGACCCGAAGAAAATGGCAGCACTCGGAGCGCATATGCTTGAGGTTTGTCCGACAATTGCAGCAGGCAAACCCAGCCTTGAGGTGCATCCGTTGGGAATTGGAAGTAAGGCTGATCCCGCCCGCCTCGTATTTAAAACCAAACCTGGTAAGGCACTTGTCGGCTCAATGATAGAACTTGGCGATCGTTTCAGACTGATAGTCAATACTGTAGAGGTAATAGAGTGTCCGCCAATGCCCAGGTTGCCGGTAGCAAGTGTTCTCTGGAAGCCAATGCCTGACATGAAGACTGCGGCAACAGCCTGGATATATGCCGGCGGGGCACATCACTCCGGCTTTACACAGGCGCTGACACCTGAACACATGGCTGATTTTGCTATGATTACGGGTATTGAATATATACAGATTGATGAAAAATGTGTGGTGGAAGAGCTTAAAAAGGAGCTCAGGTGGAACGATCTGTATTTTCATGTCAGTAAAGGATTATGCTAAAGCTTTATTCGAAACATACAAAACATTTTCTTGCTGTTGACTGTATAATTTTCGGCTATGATATTGCAGAGAAAGAGCTCAAGCTCCTCCTTATCAAGAGGAGCTTTGAGCCTGCAAAAGGCAAGTGGTCGCTTACCGGTGGCTTTGTCAGGGAGGGAGAGAGCCTTGATGAGGCAGCCTGTCGTGTCCTTTGCAACCTCACAGGGCTCACAGACCTCTATATGAAACAGCTTTATACTTATGGAGAGATAAGCCGTGACCCTGGCGCCAGAGTAATATCAACAGCATACTATGCACTTATTGGAATACATGAGCTTGACAATGAGATGCAGGAGAAGAATGGAGCTCACTGGAGGTCCATATCACATCTTCCTGACCTTATTTTTGATCACGAGGAAATGGTTTACAAAGCCTTGCATGAATTACACAGACATGCAAGGATACAACCGGTAGGTTTTGAGCTGCTGCCTGAGAAATTTACACTTGTTCAACTCCAGGAGCTTTATGAAGCAATTTATCAGAAGAAGATAGACAAACGTAATTTCAGAAAAAAAATCCTGTCAATGAACCTCCTTGAGAAACAGGATGAAAAAGAGAAAGAGACGTCTAAGAAGGGAGCGTTCTATTACAGATTTAATGAAGAGAAATACAGGGAGCTAAAGAGAAACGGGTTTTTCTTTAACCTCGATGTAAGCTGACATTAACCGCACGAGGTGCGGATCAATAAGGTACCAAAACACTCAGATATGCTCGAAAAGCTAAAAGAAGATGTCTTCAAGGCAAACCTTGATCTGGTCAAACACGGTCTTGTGATAATGACTTTCGGAAATGTAAGCGCAATTGACAGATCAGCTAACCTGGTGGTTATCAAGCCATCAGGCATTTCCTATTCTGAAATGTCAGTTAATGACATGGTGGTTATGGATCTTTCAGGGAACGTTGTGGAGGGAGGCCTCAAACCCTCAACAGACTCACACACACATCTCGCCTTATACAAAACATTTTTAAAGATCGGAGGCGTGGTTCACACTCATTCAACCTATGCAACTGCCTGGGCTCAGGCTTGTATACCAATACCATGCCTGGGAACAACACATGCAGACAATTTCTATGGATCTGTCCCTGTGACACGCGGACTGACTCCGGAAGAGACAGCCTCTGATTACGAATACAACACTGGTAAAGTAATTACAGAAGCTTTCTCAGCCACTGATCCTCTTTCAATGCCGGCTGTTCTGGTCCGCTCTCACGGCCCTTTTACCTGGGGAGAAACAGCAGCAAAGGCAGTGCATAATGCTGTTATCCTTGAGGAGGTGGCAAAGGTGGCATCTATAACATTGGGAATCTCACCCGTCAGCGAGATTGACAAATTCCTTCTTGATAAGCATTATCTGCGTAAGCATGGAAAAGGAGCATATTACGGGCAAAACAAATAATCAATAAAATGACTATGAAAAAGACTCTACTCACAGCACTGGCACTTACAGTTTTCTTTTCATCACTGTCCGGACAGGAAAGTTTGAAAAGCAAGATTGTGGTTATTGCAGATAATCCGGGGCCGGTCATAAGCAAAGACATTTACGGCCACTTTTCAGAACATCTGGGCACATGTATATATGGTGGACTATGGGTAGGAAAGAACTCAGCTATTCCAAACGCAGATGGTGTACGACTAGACGTTCTTAATGCATTGAAGGAAATTAAGATACCGAACCTCAGATGGCCGGGTGGCTGCTTTGCAGACACATACCACTGGAAAGACGGCATAGGTCCTCAATCAAAGAGAGCCTCGATAGTTAACGTGCACTGGGGAGGTGTTACTGAAGACAATTCCTTTGGCACTCATGAATTTATGAACCTGACAGAACAGCTTGGCTGTGATGCCTATCTAAGTGGCAACGTGGGTTCAGGCACTGTCCAGGAAATGGCTGAATGGGTTGAGTACCTGACATCAGCCAATGAGAGCCCCGCAACAAACCTTAGAAAGAGTAACGGCAGGACGGAACCATGGAAAGTCAGGTACTTTGCCATCGGAAATGAGAACTGGGGTTGCGGAGGTTCAATGACAGCTGAGTACTATGCTGATGTGATGAGGCAGTACTCAACATACCTTCGTGACTATAGTGATAATGAACTTTACAGGGTAGCCTGCGGACCCTCAGATTATAATTTTGCATGGACTGAAACACTAATGAAAGATCCGAATACCCGTTCAATGTTTCAGGGCCTTTCAGTACATTATTATTCTGTTGTGAACGGGTGGACTCTGAAGAGCTCGGCAACACAGTTTGGTGAGAAAGAATGGTTTGAGACTTTCCGCCTTAACCTTGAGATGGAGAGTATCCTGAAAAAGCACGAAGCTGTTATGGAGCTCTATGATCCGAATAACACAAAGGGCATCATTGTAGATGAGTGGGGCAATTGGTACAATGTTGAACCTGGCACTAATCCAGGGTTTCTGTATCAGCAGAACACTCTTCGTGATGCCATAACTGCCGCTATTCACCTTAATATTTTTAACAACCACGCTGAGAGGGTAAAGATGGCCAACCTGGCTCAGGTTGCTAATGTCCTTCAGTCAGTCGTTCTTACCAAAGATGACAAAATGGTGCTTACTCCGACATGGTATGTTTTCCGCATGTTCAGGGTCCATCAGAATGCCAGACTGCTTCCCCTTGACGTTAAGAGTGAGGACTATGTTTTTGAAGATAAGAAGATACCTGCAATTTCAGCTTCTGCATCTGTTGATGCCAATAACATGATTCATATCTCTCTGGCAAATCTAAAGCCGGATGAGAATATTAGTGTATCCTGTACTTTAGTCGGCATGAATCCGGAAAAGATATCGGGTGAAATACTGACTGCTCCACAGATGAATTCTTATAATTCTTTTGATAACCCGGATGTTGTAAGAACAAAAACCTACACTGACTATAAGATCAGGAACGGAGTTCTCACTCTGACGGTGCCTTCCAAATCAGTCATAATGCTTGAAATTCAATCAAAATAATAATTCATGGGTAAGTATTCTATAGGTGTCGATTTCGGTACCCTCTCGGGTAGGGCCGTACTGGTAAATGTTGAAAATGGTGATGAATTAGCAGTGTCAGTTCATGAGTACACTCACGGAGTGATGGATGATAAATTGCCCGATGGAACTCCTCTTGGAGTTGACTGGGCATTACAACATCCTCAGGACTACCTTGATGTATTCAGCAAAACTATTCCTGCAGCAATGAAAAAGGCCGGGGTAACCCCCGATGAAATAATTGGTGTTGGCATTGATTTCACGGCATGCACAATGTTGCCGGTAAAAGCTGACGGAACACCTCTTTGCTTTCTTAAGGAATATTCCGGCAAACCAAATGCATGGATTAAGCTATGGAAGCATCATGCTGCACAGGAAGAAGCCAATATATTAAATGCTACTGCTGAAAAGCGCGGAGAAAAATTCCTTAAGCGTTACGGTGGTAAAATATCTTCCGAATGGTTGATACCCAAGATAATGCAGGTAGCTGATGAGTCTCCGGAATTGTATGATGCTGCCGACCGTTTTATTGAAGCTGCTGACTGGGTCATATGGCAGCTCACAGGCAAAGAAATGCGAAACAGCTGCACAGGGGGCTATAAAGCTATCTGGCATAAGCATGAAGGTTATCCTTCAGATGATTTTTTTAAGGCTCTTAATCCAAAAATGGAGAAAGTGGTTGATGAAAAGCTCTCGCGCCAGCTTTACCCTGTTGGTACAAAAGCAGGAGTCATTACTGCATCAGCGGCGAAGCTAACCGGGCTAAAAGAAGGTACTGCTGTGGCTGTGGCTAATGTTGACGCTCATGTGTCGGTACCTGCTGTTGGCATAACTTCCGCAGGAAAGATGCTGGCCATCATGGGAACATCTACCTGTCACATGCTGCTTGGAGAAAAGGAAAAAACTGTTCCCGGCATGTGTGGTGTAGTGGAAGATGGTATTATTGAGGGTTTCTTCGGATATGAAGCCGGACAAAGTTGTGTGGGAGATCATTTCCAGTGGTTCGTTGAGAACTGCGCGCCTTCTGAATATAAGGAAGAAGCAAAATCCAAAGGTATCGACCTTCATGCACTTCTGACTGAAAAGGCTGAAGCTCTTAAACCGGGTGAAAGCGGTTTGGTGGCTCTTGACTGGTGGAACGGAAACAGGTCAGTCCTTGTCGATGTTGATCTTACGGGCATGATGATCGGATTGACCCTGGCAACAAAACCTGAGGAGATTTACAGGGCACTGATAGAGGCTACCGCTTATGGTACCAGAATGATATTTGATACATTTGAAAATAATGGTGTACCCGTAAAAGAATTCTATGCTGCGGGAGGCATAGCAGAGAAAAACCCGTTTGTCATGCAGATATATGCTGATGTAACTGGCAAAGAGATAAAGATATCAGGTAGTCCGCAGGCACCTGCTCTTGGGTCAGCTATGTTCGGTGCCGTGGCAGCCGGTAAAAATAAAGGAGGTTTCGACACAATTCAGGATGCCGCTGTGGTGATGGCAAAAGTTAAACAATTCACTTACAAACCTATTCCTCAAAATGTTGATACTTACAAAAAGCTTTATGCCGAGTACAAGATTCTGCATGACTATTTTGGCCGTGGTGCCAATGATGTCATGAAGAGACTGAAAGAGATAAAAAAAGAAGTTAAAGAATGAGAAGAAGCAGTCTCTTGCTACCCGCTGCAATGGTTGTCATATTTTCTGCTTGTGACATAGTTGCAAGTAAAAAGAGTACTCCGGCAAATATTTCTGTTCCGGATCTGGCGGATGTAAGAGTGACTGACTCGTTCTGGGCGCCTAAAATTGAGCTTAACAGGGTGGCCACGATACCTTATGCATTTATAAAATGTGAAGAAACCGGTCGTATTGACAACTTTGCTGTTGCCGGCGGTCTCATGAAGGGTACATATAAAGGCGAGAGATATAATGACTCTGATGTATTTAAGATAATTGAAGGCGCCTGTTACAGTCTGATTAATACGCCTGACCCAAAGCTGAGACAATATGTTGACAGCCTGGTAGTGCTTATTGGTGCTGCACAGGAGGATGACGGATACCTGTACACAACCCGCACGTGTGACCCAGTTAATATGGCTCCCGGGGCAGGAATTGAAAGATGGGCAGATGAGAGGGTTAGCCATGAGCTTTATAATGTCGGTCATATGTATGAGGCAGCGGTGGCACATTATAAGGCTACCGGATCAGATGCTTTCCTGAATATTGCTTTAAAGAATGCCGCACTGGTGAGCATGGAATTTGGATGGGGTAAGCGGGAGATAGCACCAGGCCATCAGGAGATTGAGATTGGTCTTATAAAGCTGTTTCATGCTACTGGTGACATGACATGGCTTGATCTGGCTCAGTTCTTTATTGATGTCAGGGGAAAACAGGGTGATTATGTACGCCACCCTGAGGGCTCAAGGTTTGAGGTGTACAATGACTCGGTCTATCTTCAGATGCATAAACCTGTGCTTGAACAGGCAGAAGCTGTTGGTCACTCAGTCAGGGGAGCATATATGTACTCCGCAATGGCAGACGTCTCGGAAGCCACCGGTGATGAGAGATACCTTGAGGCCTCAAAAAAGATATGGGAAGATGTGATCAGGGGGAAGATTTATATTACAGGTGGAATTGGATCAAAAGAATATGGTGAGGCCTTCGGCGAACCTTATGAACTACCCAATATGACGGCTTATACAGAGACCTGTGCCTCAGTTGCCAATGTGTTCTGGAATCAAAGATTATTCAAGGCTACCGGAGAATCAAAGTATCTCGATGTGCTTGAACGGACTCTTTATAATGGACTGATATCAGGTATAGGATCAGACGGGTGTCATTTCTTTTATCCCAACCCGCTTGAATCTGATGGCACCTTCGAAAGAGCAGGATGGTTTGACTGTTCGTGCTGCCCTTCTAATGTGGCCAGGTTTTTGCCTGCGCTCGGACAGTATATTTATTCATACTTTGATGAAGGGGTGAGTGTTAACCTGTTCATAGGCTCAGTTGCAAAACTTAAGACTGCCGTAGGAGACATAATTATTGAACAGAATACTGAATTCCCATGGAATGGAGACATCAGTCTGAAAATTGATCCTTCATACGCGAATTGTCCTTTTAAACTAAAAATCCGCATCCCCTCATGGACCGGATCTGAACCGTTTGCCGGAGGTCTTTACAGATATACCACTTCTGCAAAAGGTCATATTGCAATAAGTGTGAATGGAACAGAAGCAGCATTTATCATTGAAGAGGGATTTGCAGTGTTAGACAGGAAATGGAATAAAGGAGACATGGTTGCAGTCACGCTCCCGATGCAGCCAAGGTTAATAGCAGCACGTGATGAAGTGAAAGCTGACAGCGGACGCCTGGCTCTTGGAGTAGGACCTGTTATTTACTGTCTTGAAGAGATTGACAACGGTAAAGTAAGGGATGTGAGAATAGATCCATCTGAAGATGTTGAGATTCTGTTTGATGTTGACCGCAATTCGGGATATCTTGAATTCATGGGAGTGTTGCCTGACGGGGATGAGAAACGTGTAAAGGCAGTGCCTTACTACACATGGGCCAACAGGGGAAGAGGAGAGATGATTGTATGGATGAAGAAAAAGTAAAACAGTGATATGAAAACAATCAGAACGGTTTCATTGGTGGCTGCTGCAGTTGTGATGATCATTACAGCCTGTAGCACAAATAATAAGGATGAGAATTATCCTATCAGACCAGTTCCATTCACTTCAGTTAAAATGACTGATAGCTTCTGGTCTTCAAGGATACTGAAAAACCATGAGGTTACGATACCCATTGCCTTCGGATACTGTGAGTCAACGGGCAGGGTGAAAAACTTTGAAATTGCAGGCGGGCTTGACACAGGAGCTTTCCGGACAATCTTCCCATTTGACGATTCAGATGTGACAAAGATTATTGAGGGCGCTGCATATTCACTCCAGACATATCCTGACCCGGAGCTTGAAGCATATGTTGATACTCTCATATATAAAATTGGGCTGGCACAGGAAGATGACGGATACCTGTATACAAACAGAACCATTGCTGAAAAGGGTTATGGGAAACTTCATGACTGGGCAGGTGAAAAACGCTGGGAGAAAGATAATATTCTGAGCCATGAACTCTACAATCTTGGCCACATGTATGAAGCAGCGGTTGCATATTATCAGGCGACAGGCAAGAGAGAATTGCTGGACATTTCAATCAAGTCTGCCGACCTTGTTGACAAAGATATGGGTTGGGATGCTTTTGTGACTTATCCCGGCCACCAGGTGATAGAGATGGGACTGGTAAAGCTGTACAGGGTAACGGGTGAACGCAGATACCTTGATCTGGCTAAATTCTTCCTTGATGCAAGAGGCACAAGACCTGATGGTGAGGAATACTCTCAGTCACATAAGAAAGTAATTGACCAGACTGAAGCCGTGGGTCACTCCGTGAGAGCAACCTATATGTATTCAGGAATGGCAGACATAGCAGCCATTCTGAACGATGAGGCTTATCTTAATGCGATTACAAAGATATGGGAGGACCTTGTTTACAGAAAGATGTACATTACCGGGGGTATAGGTGCCAGCGGAGGCAACGAGGGTTTTGCCGAGCCTTACAATCTGCCTAATATGTCTGCATATTGCGAGACCTGTGCCTCAATAGGAAATATCTTTTTCAATCATCGTCTGTTTTCAATGCATGGAGAGGGCAAGTACTTTGATATACTTGAGAAGACTTTGTATAACGGAGCTTTATCAGGTGTGAACCTGGCAGGAGACAGATTCTTCTATCCCAATCCGCTTGAGTCAAAAGGACAGCACACAAGATCTCCATGGTTTGGCTGTGCATGCTGCCCGTCAAATGTCTGCAGGTTCATTCCTGCAATACCAGGCTATATCTATAGCGTGACAGATGATGATCTTTACATAAATCTATTTGCATCAAACAAAGCACTTATTGATATAGGAAAAAAGAGAATTTCTGTGACTCAGGAGACAAATTATCCATGGGATGGTGAAATAAAAGTCATGGTCGATCCAGTAAAAGAAGGCAATTTTAATGTCCGGATAAGAATCCCCGGATGGGCAAGAGGAGAAGCTATGCCCGGTAACCTGTACTCTTTTGCAGATACTGCTAAGAAAACTTTTGTAGTAAAGGTAAATGGTGCTGAATACCACACTGAAGTTGAAAACGGTTATGCAACCATATCCCGCAATTGGAAGAAGGGTGACTTTATAGAGTTATCCCTGCCAATAGAAATCAGGATAGTAGTGGCTGATGAAAAGGTAAAAGAAGATATTGACAAATATGCTGTTCAGCGTGGACCTCTTATGTATTGTGCAGAATGGGCTGACAATACTGAAGGGAACGTTCTGAGTCTTGTCCTGGATGAAAACCCGGTATTTACAACTGATTTTAAAGATTCATTACTTAATGGTACCCAGTTAGTTACAACAAGAGCCCGAAAAGAAGTTAAAAACGCTGACGGAACTGTCACACAGGGA
>CAZGDJ010000055.1:0-315 GCA_964524635.1 uncultured Rikenella sp.
CGGGTGATCCTTGTCACACTGCAGATTAACAATGCCCGGACGAACAGGAAGAACACCTTTCTCAAAACCCTCATCAAGGGCATCTCCTACTTCCCGCATGTACTTGTTTCCCTCTCCCAGGAACATGTCATCACGTATGCCGATGAAATCAGACAGGAAGGAGATCATGTTTGCAGTCTCACGTACTGTTTCACCATGCGCTATCTGTGATTTTACCTCATCGAGGTCCTGCACTGCCAATCCAAGAAGGTTGCTGGCTGATGCAAATGAAAAACGCGTGCGGGTAGAGTTATCGCGGAAATTGGATATTGCCAG
>CAZGDJ010000055.1:325-13074 GCA_964524635.1 uncultured Rikenella sp.
AATAGCCGGGGAGAGATATTATGTGACCTCATCTCCTTAAGTATCTCAGCCACCTCAAGTACGATCCGCAGATCACTTTCACTTTTCTCCCATGTTAAGAGGAAGTCTTTGCCACACAGACCAGATTTCACTATGCGGAGATCCGCAATTTTATCTTCTAAAATCCTGAATCCTTGTTCCTTGTTCATAGATCTATTTTTTTGAGGGAATTCATTGTTTAGCCGCCTCATATGCATATGCTGCATAGAATGCTGACGCTGTAACAAGATCACTTACAGGCACTTTTTCATCTGGTGCATGGGCAAGCACTTCATTGCCCGGACCAAAGCCAATGGTCGGGATCTTATATATTCCACATGTCATTATCCCATTGGTAGAAAACGTCCATTTGTCAACCTTGGGCTCTTTGCCAAACAGGTTTTTATATGCGCTAACACCATTCATGACTGACTCATGTTTTTCATCCATCTTCCAGGTCGGATAGTACTTATCCATTCCATATTCAATACCCGTATATGCTTTCTCAGAATAGTAAAGGGTATCAACTTTTGCATTCATTCCCTTAATGATCTCCCTTATCTCATCAAGCGCGGACTCCTTTGTCTCACCGGCTGTCAGTCTTCTGTCAAGGTGAAGACGGGCATAATCTGCTACTGCGCAGAGTGACGGGCTCTTTGAAATGATTTCTGAGATTGTGACACTTCCCCTGCCAAGAAATTCGTCATATGCCAGTCTCTCATTCAGCTTTTCTATCTCAAGGGCTGCATGTGAAGCCATATATATGGCATTCTTTCCGCGTTCAGGTGCTGAACCATGTGATGAAACGCCATAGAAATGAACATGGATCTCCATCCTGCCCCTGTGACCTCTGTAAATATTAAGATTGGTGGGTTCCGTGCTGACTACAACATCAGGAATTATTTTGTCTTCTTCTATAATATATTTCCAGCAGAGACCATCGCAGTCCTCCTCCATAACACTGCCGATAAAATAAATTGTAAGATCCTTATTAAACCCCAGATCTTTAAGTATACGCCCTGATGTCACAAATGATGCCGGGCCTCCGCGTTGATCAACGGAACCCCGTCCATGTACAAAACCGTCCTTTATTTCCCCACCCAGTGGATTGAAGCTCCAGTTGTCCGGATTTCCCAGATCTACGGTATCCATATGACCGTCAAATGCCAGGATTTTCTTTCCATTGCCAATACGCCCTATCACATTCCCCAGACCATCAATATAAACACTGTCAAAGCCTGCCTCTTCCATCTGACGCTTTAATTCAAGCTGCACATCCTTTTCCTGTCCGCTTATTGCCTTGATCTTCACTAACTTTGACAGATTCTCAGCAGTGTAGTTCCTGTACTTCTCAGAGAGCTCATTGATGTTTTTACAAATATTCTCCATAAATTCCAACCAATTTGAAAGGA
This sequence comes from uncultured Rikenella sp., assembly GCA_964524635.1. GTDB lineage: Bacteria > Bacteroidota > Bacteroidia > Bacteroidales > VadinHA17 > SR-FBR-E99. The sequence continues at coordinate 1,756 of CAZGDJ010000055.1, forward strand.
CATCAAAGTTATACTAATTGGAAAATTATATTGGTAAACCGAAGTGAAATTTCTTATATTTATCATATTATTACTTAAACCAACTGCTGATGTATTCTGATCTCTGGAACTTCATTCATGATCATCTTTTAAGAAATGAAAGAGTGGTACTCATGGTCGTTCTGGATGTTAAAGGAAGCAGTCCGGGACGGGCGGGATTTAAAATGGCTGTTGCAGGCAATCATGATATCTGCGGTTCAATTGGTGGAGGAGTGATGGAATATAATATGGTTGAGCTCGCCCTCAGGATGATTTCAGATAATAAAACTGCACCGGTTATTAAACGCCAGATCCACCTGCCTGATTCAGAAAATGACAAATCAGGACTAATCTGTTCAGGAGAGCAGACACAGGCATTAATACCACTTTCGTCGACAGACAGGGAAATCATTAAAAAGATAAATGAATGCCTTAGTACTGGTGAGAAAGGGATTTTGAAAATCTCTCCGGGAGAATTTAGTTTTATGAAAGATGCTTCTCTGGAAGGTACTGTTTCAGCCTTCTGTAATAATGACGCTGAATGGGGTTACAGCGAGGAGTTAGGGCTCAAAGACAATATATATATATTCGGTGCCGGGCATATAAGCCTCCCCTTAAGCCAGATAATGAGAATGCTGGATTTCAGGGTTATAGTATATGATGACAGGGAGGGGCTTACAACCTTCAACGCCAACAATTTCGCTCACAGGAAGAAAGTAATTGACTATAACAATATTGCAGGTCTCATCCCTGAAGCCTCGGGTAATTATGCCGCAATAATGAGTTTTGCACATAAGTCTGACAAACTGATTCTTAGTCAGTTACTTCCTGTAAAGCTAAGCTATCTGGGAATGATTGGGAGCAAGAGCAAGGTGCAGAAAATATTTGACACTCTCAGAGAGGAGGGCTATAATGACGATGATCTTGCAAGGGTCGACTCTCCCATAGGAATTTCTATAAATAGCCAGACTCCGGCAGAAATTGCTGTAAGCATTGCAGCAAAGATTATACAGACAAAAAACTCGAAATAGATTGTTCGAATAAATGATCATTTTATTAATTGTTATACAGTTATAAAGAATTTTAGTTTAGTTTATCTTTGTTATATGGTAACATTCATCCTGAATAATGAACAGGTAAGCACCGGTAAATCTTCCGGCAGCTCATTGCTTGATTTTATAAGGTATGAAATGGGGCTTTCCGGAACCAAGGTTGGCTGTCGCGAAGGAGATTGTGGTGCATGTACTGTATTGATGGGCTCTCTCGAAAATGGTGTGATTACATATAAAAGCATTGTCTCCTGTCTTACTCCCCTGGGAAATGCTCATGGCAAACATATTGTCACTATAGAGGGAATCAGATTTGGATTTCCGTCTCTCATACAGAAGGTTTTTGCTGACAGCTCAGCAACACAATGTGGTTTTTGTACTCCGGGGTTCATTATGGCTATTACTGCTAACAGTCTCTCAAGGGAAAAATCAACGAAGGAGACACTCATTGCTTCAATGAGTGGAAATATTTGCCGCTGTACTGGCTATAAGTCTATTGAAAGAGCAGCTGGAACCGTCGCAGAAATACTTAATAATAAGAACATTGACGACCCTGCAGGATGGCTTGTCAGCAACAGACATCTTCCTGATTACTTTGGTACTATTCCCGCAAGGCTTAAGGTAATTGCAGAGACTCACCCCGTTGGACCGGTAAATGACCCTGCAATAGCCGGCGGAACTGATCTGATGGTTCAAAAAGCAGAAGAACTGGCAGAAACTAATATTTACCATCTTCAGTTCAGGAATGACCTGAAAGGTATTACTGTAAAGAGTGGGAGATGTATTATCGGTGCCGGGACAACTGTAACCGAGTTCGGAAAGTCAGAAAAAATGACCGGTCTTATTCCTGGTCTTTCCGCTTACCTGAAACTTATTGCCTCAGAGCAGATAAGGAATATGGCTACTATCGGGGGTAATATTATAAACGCATCTCCGATAGGTGATTTCTCGATAATCTTTCTCGCTCTTAATGCTGAGGTTGTTATTGAAGGCCCCGGCGATGTAAGGCCTGTTCTTTTGAAAGATCTTTTTCTCGACTATAAGAAGCTGGATATCAACGAAAATGAGCTCATAAAAAGCTTTGTCATTAGTTATTCCTCAGAACCTCTCCTTTTTAACTTTGAGAAGGTGAGCAAGCGTACTCATCTTGATATTGCCAGTGTGAACAGTGCTGTCAGCATCAGCATGAATGGCGATGAGATAAGTGAGTGTACGCTGTCAGCCGGGGGAGTCAGCCCGATCCCTTTATTCCTGAAAAAAACCAGTAACTTTTTGAAGGGTAAGCTGATAACACCAGAAATAATACTGCAGGCTAACTCCATAATGCAGGGAGAAATATCCCCGATAAGTGATGTGCGCGGCAGTGCAGAGTATAAAAGACTTTTGCTCCGACAACTGCTTTTTGCTCATTTCATTAAGCTTTTTCCGGGCAGGATTGATTTACCCATTGATAAGCTATGAACAACATAGATTCTATAAATCACATTACCGGAAGATCAATATATCTTGATGATATTCCTGTTTTGAATGACACGTTGTATGCAGTTGTCTTCGGTTCCCCTGTGGCTCACGGAAGAATAACTCATTTTGACGTTTACGGGGCAGAGTCTTTGCGTGGAGTTGAGAAGGTTTTTACGTGGAGAGATATCCCCGGAGAAAATGATATCGGAGGGATTATTTCTGATGAAAAGCTTTTTGCTCATGATGAAGTGCATTATCAGGGTCAGCCTCTTGCCCTGATTGTGGCACGTGACGAACGCACAGCCCGTAAAGCCCTTAAAAAAATTGAGTTCGAATCTGAGGAGCTTGAAGTCATTACTGACCCTCGTGTTGCAAAGGAAAAAGGACAATTGCTTATCCCTTCACGCACTTTCAGGATGGGCAACGTGGAAAATGCCTGGTCAAGATGTGACCATATCTTCGAGGGGAAAGTTGAGAGCGGCGCTCAGGAGCATCTCTATCTTGAGACACAGGGAGCATATTCGCATCCGACAAATAATAACAGTATAAGGATTTACTCCTCCACTCAGGGGCCCACTCTTGTACAGAAGATAGCTGCAAGAGTGCTTGGGCTGCCAATGAGCCGTATTGAGGTCGATGTCGCCAGGCTTGGAGGAGGATTTGGCGGCAAAGAGGATCAGGCTACTGGCTTCGCTGTAATGACTGCCCTTGCCTCTTTCCTTCTGAACAAACCCGTGAAACTGTCATTGCCCCGTCTGGATGATATACGCATGACAGGAAAACGACATCCATATAGTTCTGACTTCAGGATAGGCCTTACAAAGGATCATAAGATACTGGCCTTCCAGACAACAATGTATCAGAATGGCGGTGCTGCAGCAGACCTTTCCCCTGCGATTATGGAGCGGACTTTGTTTCACTCTGCAAATGCATATTTCATCCCCAACACTGAAGTGACAGTCCACAGCTGCCGTACTAACCTGCCGCCTAATACCGCCTTCAGGGGCTTCGGGGCACCGCAGGGTATGTTTGTCATTGAAGCTGCAATTGCCCAGGCTGCTGAAAGATTGCAGATCCCTGCACGAATCATCCAACAGAAAAACTTCCTCAAAGAGAACGATGAGTTTCCTTACGGACAGAAAACAAAAGATGCAAATATCATTAACTGCTTCACCTCCCTTGATAATAAATATAACGTCGAAAAGTTAGAAAAGGAAATATCGGAATATAACAGCAGTAATTCTCTGTCAAAGAAGGGCATGGCCCTTATGCCTGTTTGTTTCGGAGTATCCTTCACCAATACGTCAATGAACCAGGCCAGTGCTCTGGTTCATATATACCAGGATGGCAGCGTAGGTGTAAGCACCGGAGCAATTGAAATGGGACAGGGTGTCAATACCAAGTTGATGCAGATTGCCTCACAGGCTTTATCAATAGAGATAAACAGAATTAAAATTGAGACAACCAACACGTCAAGAGCAGCAAATACCTCTCCTACAGCTGCCAGCTCCGGGACAGACCTGAATGGTAACGCACTGCTGATGGCCTGTAATGAGCTTGTAAAAAGATTAAGGAATACAGCAGCAACTATGCTGAATTGCAGTCTTAACAAAACTGAGATCCGAAATGAACTTGTATATAAAAGTGGTAAGGAAACTGACATTACCTGGGAGAAGCTGGTTAATGAGGCTTTCTTAAAAAGGGTAAAACTGTCGGAGAGTGCTCATTACTCTACACAAGGGATTTTCTTTGATAAAAGAAAAGAGAAAGGCAGTCCCTTTGCTTATCATGTCTACGGAACGGCACTAATAATTGCCAGGGTGGATTGCCTGAGAGGTACATATTCTTTCGAAAATGTTCTTATAGTACATGACTTTGGCAACAGTCTGAATCCGGATATTGACAGCGGCCAGATTGAAGGCGGTGTATTGCAAGGCCTTGGCTGGATGACGATGGAAGAGGTGGTTTATAATGAAAAGGGCAGGCTTCTTTCAAACAGCCTGTCAACTTATAAAGTGCCTGATATTTACGCTGCGCCTGAGAAACTGGAATGTCATCCTCTTGAAACAACAGGACCCGAGTTAGCCATCTTCAAGTCAAAAGCCGTTGGAGAGCCTCCGCTTATGTACGGTATAGGAGGATACTTCGCATTACAGAATGCAATAAAAGCTTTTAATCCTTCGTACAAGATTGATTTTAACGCACCCTTTACGCCTGAAAAGGTGTTGATGAGGTTGTACAGGAAATAAAAGATATTCATAATAATTCCGCCAGTACGTGGCTTGTATTATTCGTAATTCTTCTTCTACAGATGTTTCGCCGCGATGCGGCTGGAAAAACCATTATGCTTGTTCAGACAAGAAGCATTACTGCAACAAAAACGTGAATAACGATTCAATAAAAGCCGCTTCGTGGCGAAATCTTTACGGAAATTGTTCTTGTAAATATTTCTAACCTGTGCTGTTAAAAATACTTGAATAATCTTCCCTGGTGTTGATATTCACCAGTACCTTTTCATCATTTACCCTGACTGCTTTGCTTGTGTATCTGCCAAGAAACTCCCTGAGGTGGATCTGATCCCTGGTTTCAGAAGTTATATCATTCACAACGCGCTCTGAGATCATGAACGGATGACCTCCCTTGCCGTTGAACTCCGGGAACAGGTAATCATACTGTCCAACGAGCTGTAACAGATTATGAAGCAACTCACTGCATGCAAATGGATTATCTATATTGCTGACAAAAACAGGCTTCGGACTCTCCAGCACCCTAACACCGGTTTTCAGGGAATAAAACCTCTCCCACTCAGGATGATGGTTAGACGCCAGCTTAGTGCCCGCCGGCAAGTTAAGACGCTGATCTTCTATAATATGTAAGCCGTAATCATTCAGCACTACCACTATTTCGCTGCAACCAAAATCCGAATATGTACCGGCAAGGATTTCAAGAAAGGTCTTGTTCTCATCATCTTTCAGTAAGAACTTAGGCTTACCCATTCTTTCAGACTTACCCGCGGCAAGAATGACTGCACTGAAATTGCTTACTGTTGGACCTGTCTTCATTTTGCTGTTTCTGACGAAATATAATAGCAAGCTAAATAAAATATTGTCACCTCTTTTCTTTAGTTTTGCCTTTCAGGAAAAAGTCGCTCAAAAAATGCCAGGAAAATTTTATCCCATTTCGCTAAGACAGCTGCTTCATCTTATTTTAAATGAGCTTGATAATAAGGCCAGCGTTTTTGGAATACCGCAGGAATTATTCTTTCAGCCCGGACAATATTCAATCCTTGAAACCGAACTTTTCCATCACAAGCTACATAACCCTCTTGGTGTTGCAGCAGGACCTCATACCCAGATGGCCCAGAACATAATAGGGGCCTGGCTTACAGGAGCCCGTTATATTGAGCTGAAAACCGTGCAGACCCTTGATGAACTTGAGGTTCCGAAACCATGTATTGACATGCAGGATGAAGGATACAACTGCGAGTGGTCACAGGAACTGAGGATCAGGGAAAGCTTCAATGAGTACCTGAATGCCTGGATAGTAATACACATACTGAACCATAAGCTCGGATGGGGTTCAGAGTCCGGAACAATTTTCAATATGAGCGTGGGTTACAATCTGCAGGGTATCTTGAGTGAAAATGTGCAGTGGTTCTTTGAAAAGATGAGTGACTGCAGTGCGGAGCTTGCACAAAAAATTGAAGAGGTTCAGGATTTGTACCCTGATATTAATAAAATAGACATCCCAGCAAAAATCTCAGACAATATTACACTTTCCACAATGCACGGCTGTCCGGCAAATGAAATTGAAGACATTGCCAGGTACCTGCTTGAAAATAGAAAGCTGCACACTTTTGTTAAGCTGAATCCCACACTTCTCGGTCCTGAATTATTAAGAGACATACTTAATAAAAAGCTCAGATTCAAAACAGAGGTCCCGGATATTGCTTTTGAGCATGATCTGAAATATCCGGATGCAATTGATATCATAAGGAGATTACAGAAGGTAGCTGAAAAAAATAACCTTCAATTTGGCCTTAAGCTGACCAACACCCTTGAATCAAAAAACAACAAAGAAATTTTCGGCTCGGATGTTGAGATGATGTATATGAGCGGAAGGGCGCTGCATCCGGTATCAGTTAATGTGGCCAGAAAACTTCAGGATGAGTTCAACGGTGGGCTGATGCTCTCATTTTCTGCAGGAGCCAACGCTTTCAACATCGCAAGTCTTATTGCCTCAGGCTTCAAAACCATCACTGTCTGCAGTGATATTCTGAAACCCGGCGGATATATGAGACTTAACCAGTACTTTGAAGAGATGAAGGCAAAACTTCAGAGTCAGAATGCCAGCACCATAAGTGAATTCATTATCAAATCATCTGATCTGAAAGATAAGCGTAGCGCGGCACTTTCTAATCTTAGCAGGTATGCTGATGAAGTTCTTGTCTCTGAAGATTACAAAAGAGATTATATCAGGACACCGGACATAAAGACGAGCCGTGAGCTTGACTACTTTGACTGCATCTCAGCACCATGCCGTGACACCTGTTCAACAAACCAGGATATACCCGACTACCTGTATTTCGCCTCAAAAGGCCAGTTTGAAAAAGCCTTTGAAGTCATCCTGAGAACTAATCCCTTTCCATCAGTTACAGGCATGGTGTGTGATCATCTTTGCCAGGGGAAATGTACCAGGATCAACTATGATAATCCATTGCTGATTCGTGAGGTAAAACGCTATATATCAACCTGTAATAAAGTTGCACTAAAACCTGACAGCCTTAAAAGTCTGAAGGTGGCAATAATAGGAGCCGGACCGTCAGGGCTTTCATGTGCTTATTATCTTGCACTGGCAGGGTTCAGGGTAGATGTTTTCGAAGCTAAATCAAAAGCCGGAGGCATGGTTCAGTTTGCCATTCCTGGTTTCAGGTTAACAGATGATGCTATTTCAAAAGACGTAAAACGTATTACAGACCTTGGTGTAAAAATACTTTTTGACTACAGGATTGACAAAGAGAGATTTCAGTCACTGAGCAAAGATTACAACTACATATTTATAGGTACCGGCGCACAACTGTCGGCTCCCTTAGACATAGAGGGTTCAGACTGCAACGGAGTTATTGAGCCGCTGGAATTTTTATATAATGTCAGGCAGGGGAAACAAACCGGCATCGGTAATAATATTGTTATAATTGGCGGCGGAAATACTGCAATGGATACTGCACGAACGGCCTATCGGCTCACAGGCATCAATGGCAAAGTAACAATAGTCTATCGTCGTACAATTAACGAGATGCCTGCTGACCAGGGTGAGATCAGTGCGGTTCTGGAGGAAGGCATTGAGATTGTTGAACTTACAGCTCCTGAAAGAGTAATACATACTGATGGTAAGATTAAAGCTCTGTTATGCAGCAGGATGGAGCTGAAAGGCGTTGATAAAAAAGGAAGGCCTTCACCGGTTAAAATTGATGGATCAGAATTTGAAATAGAGTGCGATACAATTATTCCTGCTATTGGCCAGGTGACCGATATTGATTTTACTTCGCATGAAAATCTTACTGCTGATACTTTAACATACCAGACAAGGCTGGGCAAAGTCTTTATCGGAGGCGATGCCATGAGGGGCGCTTCAACAGCAATAAACGCAGTGGGTGACGGCAGAAAAGCTGCAACAAGGATAATAAAAGAAGCAGGCATAAACTTCAGTATTGAAAAACCTGAAGGTCGGGAGCTGCTTTCAAAGAGAGAGCTTATTATAAAAAGGTCAAAACGCCTTTTTGCCCCGCAAATGAAAGAACTGCCTGCTGACAACAGAAAGAATTTTAGTCTTGTCAGTGAGACATTGGACCGTGAAACAACAATTAGAGAAGCATCCCGCTGCCTCGCCTGTGATGAAATCTGTAATATCTGCGTCACCGTATGTCCGAATTTTGCAAATCACTCTTACGAGATCACTCCCTGCAGGTACCAGCTTAAGAAGGCTATCCGTACTGAGAATGATAAGATTGATATTCTTGATGACCAAGTGTTCGAAGTGAGGCAGGCATACCAGATCATTAACATTGCCAATTTCTGTAATGAATGTGGGAATTGCAGCACATTCTGTCCAACAGCAAGTGCACCTTACAGGGAAAAACCAAAACTATACCTGACAATCTCATCATTCAATGAAGCTAAAGAGGGTTTCTACATTGCAAAACTAAAGGATCGTAAGAACCTTATCTTCAGGGACAACGATCACATCACCACCCTGACGGAGCTGAAAGATGAATATGTATTTGAAAATGATTATGTAACGGGAAGGTTCACCAAAGACACCTTTAATCTCTTTGATGTCAGGTTCAAAACACCCTGCCTTAAGGAGGCTCATTTTAAGAAAGCAGCTGAAATGAGTATAATTTTAAAGGGTGCAGATGACCTTGCATACCGGTAAGGAAATTACATTAATACCTGCATTATACTTAACTTGCACAATTATTTCTACGTTCAAATTTTAAAAGTTATGATACAGCCTGTTGACAAGGTTACCAATGAGAAAGCGCTTGAGAATGCCGTTAAAAGATTCAGAGAAAAAGGGATAATACTGCCGACATTTGAGCAGCAGAGAAACCCTGACAAGGTACCGGAGAAAATTAAGGCAGGACTAAAGAAAGTAGGCCTGTGGGATATCAACCCGCTTAACCTGTTCCGTATAACATGGAAGAATGAGCCGGTAGAAAAAGGTGGTCAGTATGGTAATGTCAATTATGTTGAGTTGCCTAAATCTTTAACAGGTGTTGATGCCCGCATCGTACTTCTTATTGGCAAATGGTTTCCCACCGGTGCTCATAAGGTTGGTGCTGCTTATGGTTGTCTTGCTCCAAGGATCATAACCGGTGGTTTTGACCCGACATATCACAAAGCTGTCTGGCCTTCAACAGGCAACTATTGCAGAGGAGGAGCCTTTGATTCAAAATTGATGGGCACTGAGTCTGTTGCAATACTACCTGAGGAGATGAGCAAAGAGCGTTTTACATGGCTTCGTGATGTAATTGGTTCAGAGGTCATTGCGACACCCGGATGTGAGTCAAACGTGAAGGAGATATATGACAAGTGCTGGGAGATACGCCGGACACGACCCGACTGTATTATTTTCAACCAGTTTGATGAGTTCGGAAACAGTGCATGGCATTACAATATCACAGGTCATGCCATTGAAGAGGCATTTAACCTGGTCAAAGGGAACAGCAGCAGGCTGGCTGGATATGTTTCAGCCACAGGTTCAGCAGGCACAATAGCTGCCGGTGATTACCTGCGTACAATCGCACCTCATATTAAGGTGGTTGCCTCTGAAGCCCTCCAGTGCCCCACATTGCTGTTGAACGGCTTCGGCGGTCACAGGATTGAAGGCATAGGTGACAAACATGTGCCATGGGTGCACAACGTAAAGAATACAGACGTTGTCACTGCAATAGATGATGAAGATTGTATGAGAGTACTTCGTCTCTTTAATGAGAAAGAAGGACTTGACTATCTGAAATCATCCGGCATTGATCCTGAAGTTATCAGCAGCCTGCATCTGATAGGCATCTCTGGCATCAGCAACATGATATCGGCTATTAAGGCAGCAAAATATTTTGAGATGACAGGTGATGATATTATACTGACTATAGCCACAGACTCAGCTGATATGTATAAATCGAGGGTGGAAGAGCTGACAGCTGAAAAGGGAAAATACACCAACACGCAGGCTGTCAAAGACTTTGAGAGATGCATACTCGGTCAGAAGACTGACAGCATGAAGGAACTGACCTACTATGACAGAAAAGCCCTGCATAATCTTAAGTACTATACATGGGTTGAGCAGCAGGGCAAAGAGGTTGAAGATCTGAATCAGCTGTGGAATGATAGAAAAATATGGGGAAAGATGTTTTCACAGGTCGAACGTTGGGATGAATTGATACAAGCATTCAACGAAAGAACAGGGTTGATTAAGCAACTCTGATACTGGAAGCTGAATAAACACATACCCTTGAGTGATGGATCATACCGGGTTCTTCTATAAATGCACTGACTGTGGCAAAGAATACGACAGCTCAGCAATAATGTACCTTTGTCCGGAGTGTAGCAGAAAAAACACTGCCTCCTCCCCTCCCCGTGGAGTTTTAAAAACAGTTTATGACTATCAGAAGATCCTGCAGACTGTTAGCGGTTTTGCTCAGTTAAAGGAAAGAAGTTTCGTTGATTTACTGCCTGTTAATAACATCAGCAGTTTTCCGAAGCTGAAGATAGGAAAAACACCTCTTTACTCCATTGACGTTAATGATGCGAGGAATCACTCTTTCAAACTACATCTCAAGGACGATTCGCAAAACCCGACATACTCTTTTAAAGACAGGGCGTCTGCCCTGGTTTCCGCATATGCATCTGAGAATAATATTGAAACAATTGTTACTGCCTCCACTGGTAATGCTGGTTCTTCACTGGCAGGCATATGTGCTTCACAGAGACAAAAGGCTGTAATAATGGTACCTGAGACTGCTCCGGTTGCAAAAATGACTCAGATAATAATGTACGGAGCCACGATCATCCCGGTTAAAGGCACCTATGATGAAGCCTTTGATCTGAGTATAAAGGCTACCGAAGAATTCGGATGGTATAACCGGAATACTGCCTATAATCCGCTTACCATTGAGGGTAAGAAGATGTTCTCATTTGAACTGGTGGAACAACTACGTTTCAGGTTGCCCGACAGGATTTTTGTTCCGGTTGGTGACGGAGTTATCCTGTCTGGTGTGTACAAGGGTTTT
>CAZGDJ010000056.1:0-2976 GCA_964524635.1 uncultured Rikenella sp.
ATCCTTTGCCGGCAATTTGTGGCAGAGTATGTGTCAGGCCGTGTGAACTGGTGTGCCGTCGCAATCTGCTTGAGGAGGGCAAGGGTGTTGGTATAGACTACATGAAGAGATTTGCAGCTGATATGGATATGGCTGCATCCGAACCATATACACCTGTTCCTGAACCTTCAACCGGGAAGAAGGTGGCAATCATCGGAGCGGGACCTGCTGGCCTTTCAGCCGCATGGTGGTTACAGCTTAAAGGCCACACCTGCGACATATTTGAAGCAGCCCCGCTGCCAGGAGGCTGGCTCAGATACGGCATACCGGAATACCGACTGCCAAATGATATTCTTGATAAGGAAGTCAGTGCAATAACCTCTCTTGGTGTCAAAATCTTTTGCAATGCAATGCTTGGAAGAGATATGGGATACAAAGAACTTAATGAGAAATATGACGCCATGATACTCTCTCCCGGATCGCAGCTGGGCACAAAACTTGGCTGCGAGGGAGATGAGGCTGACGGGGTGATGCCAGGCATAGACTTTTTGAGGGAGATGGAATTGACTGGCCTGAGACCTGATCTGAAAGGCAAAAATGTCATTGTAGTCGGAGGTGGAAATACCGCCATGGATTGCTGCAGAACTGCAGTAAGATGCGGAGCAGAGAGTGTCAAGGTCGTTTACAGAAGGAGTGAGAAGGAGATGCCTGCAAGTCATATTGAGGTTGAAGAATCCAGACAAGAAGGAGTTGAATATCTTTTTCTTACGAACCCGATCAAAGTCGTTTCAGATAAAAAAGGTAAGATTGATCACCTTGTTGCTGTCAGAATGGAATTGGGTGAACCTGATGACAGCGGCAGACGCAAGCCTTATGCAGTACCCGGGTCAGAATTTATTATTGAAACAGATCTCGTTCTTGCAGCAATCGGTCAAAAGACAGACCTTTCTTTTATTGATGATATCAACGCTAATACAAACCTTGGAGAACTGCGTCGCAGCAAATGGGGTGATATAGAGACAGATCCGCGAACCCTTCAGACTGGAGTAGCTAATATCTTTGCTGCAGGGGATGCTGTAACCGGACCTGATACAATAATTGGAGCTATTTCTCAGGCTCGTAAAGCATCTCATTCATGTCATCAGTACCTGTCAGGTAAACCTGTAGAGCCTCGCCCTGAGATATTTGTAAGCAGACGTGATAATTTCAGGCCTCCGACAAGTGAAGACCTGCCACATCGCTTTACTCATAAGCCGAGAAACGAAATGCCGTTGCTCGCAGAAAATGACCGCAGGAACTTCAGGGAGGTGGAATTGGGTTATAAAGATATTACAATGGTTCGCGAAGAAGCATCGCGTTGCCTGGAATGTGGTTGTGTCGCTTTTTACGGTTGTGACCTGCAGAGATATGCAACAGAATATGGTGCTCTGCAGAAGAAATATACGGGTGAGTTCTTTTCTGCACCACCGGATGACGCGCATCCTTTAATCAGTTTTAATCAAAACAAATGCATTCTCTGCGGCAGATGCGTTCGTATATGCCATGAAATGGCTGGAGCGGATGCATTGGGATTCATTAACAGGGGTTTCAGAACTGTAATAGGACCGGGGCCTGGATTAAAGCTTAGTGACACCTATTGTTCTTCCTGCGGACTGTGTATCTCAACATGCCCTACAGGAGCCATCTCAGAGAACACACCGTTTAAACCGGTCCCTGTTGAAACTGAGTCTTTTGTAACAACTGATTTTATCGGTTCTGAAGGAGCAGCAATAAGACTTCATCATCGAAAAAGCTTTTTTACTGCTGCTGAAGGCTCAGCGGGAATTGTCAACCCTGATGCTTCAGTAGGATGCAATGGAAGATTTTCATACAGGTTGCTCAACCTTCAAAGACTGACAAAACCTTTATTGAAACAGGATGGTGCCTTCAGAGAGGTAGACTTTGCCGATGCGATAAGCCTGATAGCAAAAAAACTTAAAGAGGCAGGGAAAAGAGAGAACGCTTATTTTGGAGGAGCACGATTAACAAACGAAGAACTCTATCTTATTCGCAAACTTGCAGATAATGATGCAAATACAGGACTGGTCGGCTCTTTTCAGTTTATGGCAAGAGGCAATACAAACAATAATTCAAAATATAAGGATATCTCTGATATTAATCTGTCAGTAAGCGATTTAGCAAAGGCAGATAATTTTTGCATTCTGGGAACAGATCTTTTCAGCAATAACCAACTGGCTGGTTTCAGGGTAGTTAACAACATAATTGACAAAGAGTGCAGCATGACATTTATTACTACAACCGGAAATGTCAGGATGGAACGGAATGCAACAAAAACCATACGACCTGATTCATATTTCTTCTTTGTCAAAGCAGTGATTTCAAAAATTATCCGGAACGGTGAACAGAATGACCTGTATATAAAAACGCGCTGTAAAGGATTTGAACAATACAGGAAAAAAGTGCTCAGCAGCAATTATCAGACACTTTTAGAGAAGTCCGGAGTTTCGGATGAGGTAATAAGTTCATTTGCAGATGAGTACAATAAGGTTCAAAAGACAATAATTGTCTTCGCCGAAGCTGATATTGATCAGTCAACAGCTTCAGAGTTGCGTAACCTTGCACTTCTGACCGGTAAAGCCGGAAAGGAGGGGTCAGGCATATTGTGCCTCAGACAATCGTGCAACAGTCAGGGGGTAATAGATTTGAATATGGCAGGATTACACGATTCGGATGATTTTTTGAATATCAGGAATCTTCTTATTTTCGGGGAAGACCCGGTTAAACTTGCATTGGATAAAGCAGCCACAGAAAGAATATTTGAAAATACTGATTTTATTGTTGTGCAGGATTTCTTTATGACTGAAACAGCACAACTTGCAGATCTTATCCTTCCGTCAACATATATCTTTGAAACTGGCGGGAGTTTTACTTCAACAGGAAGGGTGATAAATGTTACCGATAAAACATGTAAAGGCCCCGTGAGCATTTCAGGACTGA
>CAZGDJ010000056.1:2986-4044 GCA_964524635.1 uncultured Rikenella sp.
AAACAGGAGGACAACGCTGGTATCATACGGGATGAAATGTTGTGCAGAATAAACAGCAATACAGGTGAATCATTCAGTTTTGTCTTTAGTGAGGAACCTGGCCGTGAGTACTTATTCAGGCATGGCTGTAACTCACTTGAACATAAGTTTGCCGCCACGATAATGGCAATGGAATGATCTTTGAATCTCTTTTATCTTAAAATATTAACTTTGCACCTAACAAAGCAAGAAGCATGTCTGAAAACAGGATTCTAACAATATTGATTCTCATATTTGCATTCACCCAACCGGTTAATGTCTCGGCCCAGATACCTGTTCCTGTGGAAGTCTCAAAGCAGAAAATTGTCGTTGAAGGGGAAATATATTACATGCACCCGGTTCTTAAGGGCCAGACACTATATTCCATTTCAAAAGCATACAATGTTCCCATTGACGTAATCACCAGGGAAAACTCTGTTCCTGAATCCGGTATTAAGGAAGGACAGATATTAAAGATACCTTCAACATCTGAGGCTGATGTTAAGACTAAGGCTAAGACTGAGACTGAGACTAAGGCAGAGACTCAGACTGAGGTAAAAGCCGGGCCAGGGAATATGACACAAGCTGAATCAAAACCTCAACCTCAAATCCAGACAGGCAGACCGGAGGAACAATACATCTATCACAAAGTATCAAGAGGTGAGACTCTGTCATCGATAGCTGATCAGTATAATGTCTCAGTACGCGATCTAAAGAAGGCCAATAAAGGACTTCTTTTTCCGGTTGAGGGCGAATACCTGATGATTCCGCGAAAAAGAATAAGTGAAAATAAACCTTCATTTTATGAGCCCCCAAAGCAAGCTGTCTTTGTTCCTGATACAATTCGCGGTGAAGAGGCAATTTCTGATACTGTTTTGGTATTTGAAGAAGCTGATACTGTCATTTTTAACGCAGAAAAGATCAGGATCACAGATCTGAGAGGAAATGTAAAAGTGGCTTTAATGCTTCCATTTTTTCTAAAAGAAAACAACCAGAGAACATATATAGATTCTTCACGTTTTGACCCCAGGGGAAAGAAA
>CAZGDJ010000056.1:4054-12940 GCA_964524635.1 uncultured Rikenella sp.
CTGACTACCTTTATGAAGGCTCTATCCCATTTATCGAAATGTATGAAGGGGTGCTTCTTGCCGTTGACAGCCTTCGGGCGATGGGTCTTGGAGTTGAGATGGATGTCTTTGATACCGGGTCAGATACCACAAAGGCTCAAATGCTTCTGTCATCAGGAAAGCTTGACGATGCTGACCTGATTATCGGTCCGGTATTTTCCAATATTTTAGGTCTGGTTGCTGAATACGCTGCCGGGAAGGATATACCTGTAGTGTCACCTGTGCCGTTACGGGATCTGAATACTCTTGACAACAGACCCACACTCTTCAGGATTTGCCCGTCACATGCTGTTTCACAGAACATTATTATCAGGGAAATAATCCCGAAAAAGAATAGTAATGTTATTTTCCTGTACGCTGATTCTTTGATGATTGATCCGGAGACAGAATTGTACTGGAACAAACTCACAAGCGAGATTAACAACAATAATATTATTAATGTTAATGACAGCATTACCCTGTCTTCATATTGCATCCCTGGTCTCGAACACGGGTTATCACAGCAGCGCAGGATATCTTCAATTGAGAAATTATTGTCACCGGAAAGAGAAAATATCATAATTCTGGCTACTACTGAGACACCAGTTGTGAGTTCGGTTTTTTCAACACTTCACTCCCTTGAGAAAAAATACTCTTTAAAAGTGATGGGTTATTCTGAAATAGCTTTCTTACCTACAATTGATCTGAGATATTACTATGACATGGAACTGTTGACGCCGGTTGAAAGCTACATTGACTTCAATGATCCGTTAACCAATGTTTTCACAAAGGCTTACCTTAAGAGATTTGGTACAGAACCTGATCGTGAGAGCTTTGCATGGAGAGGTTTTGATATGGCCTACTACTTTATCAGCGGGATTGCCCTCGAGGGAAAATCCTTTGTGAAGCGTCCCTGGAAGTATAATACATCGCTGGTAACCCATGATGTAAAATTCAGCCGGGAGAACCGTCATAATGGTTTCGAGAACATAGGTATGTTTATCCTCCAGTACCATAAGGACATGACCATTACGGTTATCAACCCGGTGGAGATAAATTAGCTGGTTCTATAGTTCATCAGGACATAATCGAGCATAATAGGCAGATCATCAGGGCTTACGCCATTATTGATCAATATGGGGTTGTCATCGTTGAAAATGCCTGTGAATGTTTCGACTGTGATCTCTCCTTCGACAAGTGAGTCGCAATAATATTCAGATGCTTTCCGGGTATCCCCTTTGCAGAAAGCAAGGTGTCCAAGGTTAATCTTATCATGAGACGTAAGACCGGTTTCAGCAAGGCGCTCAAAATACTTCGAAGCTTCTTTAAGTTTCCCTGTGGCCAGATAACACCATGCAATAGGCCTTAAAACCTTGACATTGTCCGGATTTTCGTACTCAATACGAAAATAGTGTTTTAATGCTTTGTCATATTCATTCAGATCAAGATGACAATGGGCAATCATCAGTATGGTATGAAGATCATCCGGCTCATTCTTTAATGCTTTGGAGTAGCTTTCAAGTGCATCATCTGTTCTGCCGGTTTTCCTGAAGCATAACCCAATCTTCCTTAATGTCCATGTTTTAGGATCAATTATTGAAGCCATAGTATAATTCTTTAAGGCTTCATCATAGTCGCCTGCCTGTTGGTAACAATATCCAGCCTTCTCAAATAATTCGGCATCTTCCTTATTGTCTTTAATTACCGACAGGTATAATGCAAGGGCATCCTCGTAATATTCCTTGCTGAAAAAGTAATCAGCCAAAGACCTGTCTGATTGTTTGGCGCCACATATTTCACGGAAAAACAGTGAGTTATATATATCAAGCTTGCTGCTGAAGAGATCATCAAATTCGCCTTTAAAATCAGACAACTTATAAAACCTGTAAAGGTCATGAAAGTATTGGGTTACTGTTGTCCTGAATGTGGTATTTGGATCAGTCAGGTCATTGTCATATTTCATCTGTTGCAAACCCTCAAGTTCGATGCGGAAGGCTTTGAGCATCAGGCTTTTCTGATCTGGAGGAAGAAACTTCATATTCAGAATGAGAGAAAACTTATCAGAGTTGCAGATGAAAGGGGTCATGAATAAGGCTTCTGCGAGCTCATTTATTCCGGGTCCGAGTATCTCATCATGAAAAACGGAATCAACGGCTTTATGATCGGGGTAAAATGGCATGAACCAATTGCGAAGATCTTTGAAAAACTCAAAGTTTTTCAGACCTGAAAAGGCTGACATGTATACATCTGATCCTTCCATTTGAAGGTTGGTCAGTTCTTCCATAGTTTTAAAAACCTCTTCTGAATCCTGAAACATTTCAGACCAGTCAGGGTTTCGCCCTTCTTCCGTACTATCATCAAGCAATGCATTTAAATCGAGCTTTTCCTCAATTTTAGGCTTGAGCTTTACCACCTTTGGAAGAATTTCCTCATTCATCCTTTTGCTTAGCTTCTCGGTTTCCCTTGACCTTATAGCCTGCAAGACGACCAGACGACATTGCTCTGTAAACCTGGTTGTGTTAGCTGCCTCTTTGATCATATCCATTACTTCAGGATATAGCTTCAGCCTTCCATTATAATAGTAAAGGCTCAGAACAAGTCCTGTAAGCGCTCTTTCAGATACATGCTGAGTATCATTGGAATATAACCTTATAAGATGCCTGAGCTTTTCAGTATCCCACACACGCAGATTGCTCAGCGTTATTGCACTTACATATGAGGCTATCTCATACCATTGAAATTTTCCGGAAGAACATATTATTCCAACAAGGCTGTCTTCAGCATCACCATAATAGTCTGACAGCCATAAATGGTTGAAGATGCTTCCTGAAAGATCTTCTCTCGATGTCTTATCCTCATCACTGTCTGTAGTTACTATTTCTGCAGAAGAGAGAAGATCATCCAGCTGAGCCTTAAACACCAGGTCATCAACACTCTGAACAATACTTCCGCCTCTTAACTTCTCTTCTTTCTCCTGCCTGCTCCTGACATTATAAGTATACCATCCGGAATGACGTGCCAAAATGTCCTGTTTTACTCTGTCATTTAACTTAAGTATTCTCTGTAATAATTTGATATATACTGATTGACGACCGGGATCTTTTATGCCGTCAACTGTATATTTCAGGATGTTACGATATGTCATTTTGAGGTCCTCAAACTCATCCCTGAGACTCCCCAATGAAACACTGTTAAGCATATCCTCCAATATATCAAGGCTTTGCTTAACCTTGTGCTGCACTATAAGGTTACTGATCCTTTTATGCTGAAGTGTTATGGCAGAAATATTCATCCTTTGAAAATCACCTTGTTTAGACTAAAACAACTGCAATAATCAAGCCGTTCATTATTTACTAAAAATTGTAGCCGAAACTTATGTATCCCTTGATCTGGCTGAAATGGATTTCATTTTTATAAATTCCGTGCATAAGTCCAACACCCAGAGGACCTGCTACCGTCATATAGCTTGCTCCTATACCATATCCCAATAACAGGGAAAAACCGGTCTCCCTTTCTGCTTCCTGAATAACTGCGACATTGCCTGCAAGTGAAATATGGAAATCTTTATTAAACTCGATGTCAGCATCAGTTCCTATTTCAAGAACGGACCTGACAGGTATCTCATTGCTATGAAAACCTGTCATGGGAATAGATCTTCTGGTTATTGCTTCAGATCCTCCGAGCAGGAAGAAACTGTTTTGAGCTTTGATTGAATCAGGATTAGCTATGTACAATCCTTCAATCCGCACTCCGAATGTGGTTTTTTTGTTTGCTGAAAAATAGGACCTGAAACTCCCACGTATTGTATGAAACCTGTTAAAAGAAAAACCTGCTGCTTCACCGCTTGTATTTGATGCATCAAGACTGTCAGACCGTAAAGACCCCGAAATAAGTTTGGAGGATTTCAGCAAGATCGAATATGCAACGCCTGTATTTGGAAAATGCTTATTATCGAGAGTGTTAGCCAGATATTCAAATGATGAGGTCAGGTAACGATAGCTGATTTTCTTCAGTCCGTTGCCGGTAATGAAGTCAGGAAAAAGACCCAGATTCTCTACCTCCTCAGTCAGCTTCATCATATGATTAAGCCCTATTCTTGAGTTGAGTGAAATGCCTCCATAATAATTACGGCTGAACATTTTGCCTGACTCACCTTCCATGGTTATGATGGGCAGAGGTGTCTTTTCAAGGAAATAGTCAGCCGATAAGCCATACTTCTGGTTCCTGTCAACAAATTGTATCACATTTGCCCTCAGCCTGTAATTTCTGCCGATGTAAGTCTCAACGTTAATCGCGGACTTTCTTGTGACAAGATTCATTCCGGAAAAGCCTATTATCAATCCGGATTCAAGTGTGTTGTCATAATGGGCAGCTCCAAAAAGCATCGCTCTGGGCCTCTCGATGCAGTTTATAGTTAGAAAAAGAGAATCGTTGCGAGGAGTAATGCGGTAACTTACTTTCTCAAACAATGCTTTCCCATAAAGTAATTCTATTGCTTCTGTAAGCCTGCTTTTGTCAACTCTTTCTCCAGGATTAATATTCAATATGCCAAGTATTTGCTTTTCAGTATTGATTTCATTGCCAGTAACTTCAATTTTATCAAACCTGTAATACTGTTTGTCTGTAATTACGTCAAGAGGCTCTGGCGGCGCAATCTTATCAAGCGAATCTGCAAGTTTTCTAAAGGTTTCTCTAAAAGGCAGAGCTGCTTTATAGCCTCTTTCGATCAGAGAGTCAACCCGGAAGAAATCACTCATTGGAATACCTTTCGTGTTCGGTTCTATAAGTATGTCTATGAGGTTTTTCTGATCGTCAAAATCCTTATAGCTGGTAAGCAATCCTATCTGTTTTATCAGACCGTCAACAGATTGAAGCTCAGATTCTGTTAAAGGGTAAAAGCCGGTATATGAGCCTATCAGAATGTCGGCTCCCATGTCTCTGGCTTCGCTGATGGCTATATTCCTGAACAATCCGCCATCAACCAGGACGCAGGTATCAATAGTGAATGGACTAAAGACAGAAGGGATTGCACTGCTGGCTCTCAGGGCTTCGGGCAGATATCCTGATTTAAGAACTATTTTGTTGCCGCTGACAATATCAGATCCCATACAAAGAAATGGAATTGGCAGCTTTGAGTAATCACTTATGTCAGCTGCAGGCCATGCATAATAACTGAGCATGTTTTCCATCTGTTGCCCGTTGATAAGCCCTGACGGCAGCTGTACTTTTTTCTTGAATGATACGGGCAATGTTATTATGCTGTTGTAGAAATGTTTCTTCTCCTGGAAAATAATCCTGTTTTCAGGAATTTTGTTGCCAAGAAGGAGATCCCAATTTATTGATTTCAGGATATTCTCAATGCTGTCAACGGAATATCCTATTGCATACATTCCTCCCACAATGCTACCCATGCTTACACCCGTTATACAGTCAGGTCTAAGACCGGCTTCTTCCATCACTTTCAGGACGCCAAGGTGAGCGATACCATGAGATGCACCTCCGCTGAGAGCAAGCCCCACCCTGGGTCTTGTAGCAGTATCCTGGGCATTAGCATAATCATTTGAACAGCATGCAAAAATTATCACAAACGTGGTGATAATACCTGTCCTGACCAGAGAAAGACCATGTTGTCTGACGGGTTTAAACATAATGATCATTTTCGCCTTAGAAATGGCAGCATATGGTAAAGCAAGTTAGTTATAATATGTAAATTAGGAACGTGAAAAGCGGTAATTATATTGCAGATAACTGGCTGCCTACTTCAGTTAAGGAGGTTGAGGCTTTAGGCTGGAAATGGCTTGACGTGATACTTTTTACAGGTGATGCTTATGTTGATCATCCATCTTTTGGAGCCGCTGTCATTGCCAGGGTACTTGAGTCTGAAGGCCTGCATGTTGCAGTTGTGCCTCAGCCTAACTGGCGAGATGACTTGAGAGATTTTCGCAAATTTGGTCCTCCTCATTTATTCTTTGCCGTAACTGCAGGTAACATGGATTCAATGGTAAACCATTATACTGCCACCCGCCGACTGCGTTCAGATGATGCCTACTCTCCGGGAGGAGTAGCAGGGTTCCGTCCTGACTATGCCACTATTGTCTATACTAAGGCCATTAAGAAACTCTTTCCTGAGGTGCCGGTGGTAATTGGAGGAATAGAGGCTTCAATGAGACGTCTTATGCACTATGACTATTGGAAGGATGCACTTGAGCCTTCAATTCTGATTTCCAGCGGAGCTGATCTTCTCATTTATGGAATGGCTGAAAGAGCTGTCAGGGAGCTTGTTAAAAGATTGAAAAAAGGAGAGAAGGTTTCAGCATTGACTGACTTACCTCAGTCAGTCTATCTGTGGCCTGCAGACACCGCACTGTCTGCTCTTGAAGGTGTGACAGACAAGACAATGTATTCATGCCGGGAAGTGATGTCATCAAAAAAAGCATATGCCGGGAATTTCACAACCTTTGAGAAGACAAGTAACAGTCGCAGGGCCACAAGACTTATTGAGCCCTGCGGTGATAAACTGGTGGTTGTAAACCCTCCTTTACCGGTAGCAAGCATGGCAGAAGCAGATGCTATTTATGATCTTCCTTTCAATTATGCACCCCACCCACGCTATGACAAAAAAAGTGTTATCCCTGCATGGGAAATGATAAAATTCTCGGTTAATATTCATCGTGGATGCTTCGGGGGTTGCAGTTTCTGCGCTATCTCCGCCCACCAGGGTAAATTTGTCTCCAGCAGATCGGAAGCTTCTGTTATGAGAGAGATAGAGAAGATAAGCAAGATGGAAGGCTTCAAGGGATACCTCACTGATCTTGGAGGACCCTCTGCCAATATGTACAGGATGGAGGGAAGAAACAAAAAAAAATGTGAAAAGTGCGGGAGACCGTCATGTATCTGGCCTTCTGTTTGTGATAACCTTGAAACTTCACACAGGGAGATAAATAAGCTTTATAAAAATGTCAATGCATTGCCATATATCAGGAAGGCATTTATAGGAAGCGGAGTGCGGTATGACATTCTGCTCAGGGAATATAATTCATCAGTGGGAGCAGATGAGGATCGGTATCTTAAAGAGCTGATAGTAAATCATACCAGCGGCCGGCTTAAGGTTGCGCCTGAACACTCAGATAATGAGGTGCTTAGTCTGATGAGAAAAACATCTTTTGCACTGTTTAAAAAATTGCGTGAACGTTTTTTAAGGATAATAAGGGAAAATGATTTGAAGTATGAACTGATACCATACTTTGTTTCTGCTCATCCTGGCACAACAGAGCAGAAGATGTCAGTCCTTTCAGCAGAACTGAGAGAAATGCGGTTGCATCCCGAGCAGGTTCAGGATTTTACACCGACGCCGATGACTCTGTCAACAGCAATGTATTACCTTGGGTTCGATCCATACACAGGTAAAAAGGTTTATGTAGCTCGTGATATTAAAGAAAAGAGGAAACAGAAGGAATATTTTTTTCAGACTAATAAGGCTTATCCACGGTCTTCGGTTTCAGGTCGCCTGTCACAGGTTCATAGTCCGTGGTCAAAGGTCACGGATCACCGCGATTCTGACAGGAGGAGAGGGAACGATAGACAGGTCTTGAGAGGAAGGAAGAAAGAAAACAGGCACAAACCCCGGAAGGAGCAAAACACATAATTAAGCCCCGCATAACCACCGGTCAGTGACATAAAAAGAAAAACCGGGAAATCACTCCCGGTTTACTCTACAAATGAACATTAATATATTATCCTTCGTATTCCTTGAGGATGCCTTTTACGTCATCAGGTGCAACACGGCCATAAGTTTTGTCTCCTACGAGCACTACCGGTGCAAGTCCGCAGGCACCAACACAGCGCAGGCTTGACAGAGAGAACTTACCATCAGGTGTGGTCTGTCCAACCTGTATTGCCAGTTCTTTGCGGAACTCATCAAGGACTTTCTCAGCACCCCTTACATAGCATGCGGTACCCATACAGATACTTATCGGATGTTTGCCTTTGGGTGTCATCGTGAAGAATGAGTAGAAGGTCACAACGCCATATACTTTAGCGGTTGACACATTCAGTTTTTCCGCAATGGCTTCCTGCACTTCTGCAGGCAGATATCCAAAATGCTCCTGGCATTTATGAAGCACGTTGATAAGCTCGAGAGGTTCATTATCAAATGAGTCACAGATCTCATTAATCTTGTCGACATCCTCTTGCCTTAGTTCTATCTTTATACTTGACATTTCGTTGTTTTTTAGATAATTAAATCACTTTTAACTCACTTTTTAACAATGATCTTCGCTTTCCTATCAAAGTAATGGGTATGGAGCAGATGGTGTGCCTTTTCACTGTTGGGCTCGCCAAGGAACTCCTTATAAAGCTGGGTTATATACGGATTTTCATGAGACATTCTTAATGGTTTCTTCTTATCTTCCTCATAAATGGCTTTTGCTCTTGCCTTGAGTATTGACGAGTCACCGTGATGCAGAGGCTGGCCTCCGCCACCGATACAACCGCCCGGGCATGCCATGACTTGAATAGCGTGGAATTTCGATTTACCGGCTTTGAAATCATCAAGAAGCTTGCGGGCGTTACCAAGACCATGAGCAATACCGATATTCAGCGGTAATCCGTCAAAATCAATGACAGCCTGTTTGACGCCTTCCATACCTCTGAGCTCGGTAAAGTCAAGACGTTCAAGCTTCTTGCCTGTGTATAGAACATAAGCGGTTCTTACTGCGGCTTCAATTACACCACCCGTGTTGCCAAAAATGACACCAGCGCCTGTTGACTCACCAAGAGGCCTGTCAAAGTCCATCTCAGGAAGGTTATTGAAATCAATGTTAGCCTGTTTGATAAACGTTGCAAGCTCACGGGTTGAAATAGAAAAGT
>CAZGDJ010000057.1:0-12834 GCA_964524635.1 uncultured Rikenella sp.
AAAGGAGTAAGTACAGAGATACTTCAGGATTATGTATTTTCATGTGATACATAACCCAGAAATTTACTGTCAGGTGAAATGACATAAGAGCTCAGACCTTACTTTTTATAAACTTAAAAGTATGAAGACATTCAATAAACAGAAATTCAACAGATTAATAATAGTTGCATACAGGTTGCCTTTCAAGCTTGTCAGGAAAAAAGGAGAATACCATGCTGTGCAAAATTCGGGAGGTCTTGTTTCGGCCATCCTTTCACTTGCCGAGAATATGACTGAAAATCCCGGTTCAGTGTCCCAGAAGATTTTGTGGGTGGGATCGGGAGAAGAACAGCTGGGAGAAAAAAATATTCACCCTAAGTTTGACCTTTTCCCTGTAGAAATCCCAAGGGTTATCAATGATAAATATTACGGTGGTTTTTGCAATGACACTATCTGGCCTTTATTTCACTATTTCCCTACCCGTACAGTATTTGATACAGGGTACTATGATGCATATGTAAAGGCCAACAGGCTTTTCTGCCAGAGACTGCAGTCGCTTCTTCAGCCGGGTGATTTTGTGTGGATTCATGATTATCAGCTTTTCCTTTTACCTGGAATGGTCAGGGAAAGATTTCCTGATGCCAATATCGGCTTCTTTCTTCATATTCCCTTTCCGTCATATGAGATTTTCAGGCTCCTGCCAGGCAAATGGAGAGAAGATATCCTAAAAGGGATTGTCAACTCGGATATTGTAGGCTTCCACACAAATGATTATTGCCAGCATTTTATCAAATCTGTAAAAAGAATTCTTGGAAGCAAGGTAGAACGGAATATCATTACATTGGGCGAGCATCTTTGCAAAGCGGATGCATTTCCGATTGGTATTGACTACAGAAAGTTCCGTGATGCAATTTCAGAAAAAAAGACTGTTTCATGCAACAAAAGGATCCGCAGTCATATCTCTGACCGAAGGTTCATTTTCTCAATAGACAGGCTTGATTACTCAAAAGGCTTCTTACATAGATTGACAGCATTTGAAAGATTCCTTGAGAAATATCCCGAATGGCATCACAAGGTAGTTTTCAATATGATCGTCATTCCATCAAGAGACAATATTGAAGGCTATCGGAGGATTAAGAAAGAAATAGAATCCACTGTCGGCCGGATAAACGGCAGGTACAGTACTCTGAACTGGTGGCCGGTTATATACCAGTACAAGTCTGTCCCTTTTAATGAACTGGTGGCAATGTATAATATCAGTGATGTCGGGTTGATAACACCCCTCAGAGATGGGATGAATCTTGTAGCCAAAGAGTTTATCGCAAGTCAGAAAATGCATTACGGAATGTTAGTCTTAAGTGAAATGGCCGGCGCCGCCTGTGAGCTTACAGAAGCAATAATCATCAACCCGACTGATTCGGAGGGGTTATCGGATGCGATAAACGAAGCACTTTTGATGCCTGAAGAAGAAAAGGAGAAGAGAGTGCATAAAATGCAACTCAGGATGAAACGCTATGACGTTTACACCTGGGCCCGGGATTTCCTGAACCAGGTTTATGAGATAAAAAAAAGACAAGGGAAAATGAAAGTGACCTTTATGGACAGCATGACAATCAACTCACTTCTTTTTGCTTATAAGAACTCTCATAACCGTCTCTTTCTGATCGACTATGATGGTACTCTGACGCCTATTGTAACGAACCCGGAACTTGCAGAGATAGATGGAACAGCAGAGAAAATCCTTCGTAAAATTACTTCGGATAAAAGAAATAATGTGGTCATCATCAGTGGCCGTGACAGGAATTTTATGGAGAAACAGTTCCATAATCTCAATGTAATTATGGTTGCTGAACACGGATTGTTCATAAAGTACCCCGAGGCAGAATGGGAAAATACTACTTATGCTGATCATTCATGGAAGGAAAAGACTTTGCCTTTATTGAATGATTTCGTTGATAAATTAAGCGGATCTGTTGTTGAAGAAAAGAGCGGCTCACTGGCATGGCACTACAGAAACACAGATGACAGCATTGCCCATCAACGGCTAAATGAATTGAAAGACAGGCTTGCTGATGCTTTGAGTAAAGAGGATAAGCTTCAGATTGTTGATGGAGATAAGGTACTTGAGATAAAAAGCATTCTATATGATAAAGGCACTGTGGCAGATAATATCATCAAAAAAGGGGAATATGATTTCATTTTTGCCATGGGAGATGACAGGACTGATGAGGATCTCTTCAAAATCGTTCCAGACTTTGGTTTTACTGTCAAGGTTGGAAATAATCTCACCGATGCACAATTTAACGTCAAAACCCAACTCCAGGCTATTGAGCTTTTAAGCCATTTTTCAAAATAGGAAGAACACACACGAAACATTTTCGTTATCCTGAGAATGTGTCAAAGCACAAAGGAACTGAATAAGTGAATATCAGTTATTCAACAGGACTTCCGTTTGTTCTGCCCATCCATTCGAGGTTCATCTCCGTTCCAAAATGATCCTTAAAAATGCTGTAATACAAAAATTCTTCCTTGGTGTTCAGAGTCCAGTTGTTGGGCAACGTTCTTCCTTTCGTGAAATCTTTATCCGAGATTTTTTTGCTGGCGTAATCTGAAATTATTTCTTTAACTCCGGCACCTTCCCAGAATTTGGCTTTTGGCCTGTTTATGATCCTTTCAGGAAGCAGTCCGTCAAGTGCTTTTCTGAGAATCCACTTTTCAATACCGTTATGTAATTTGTATTTAGCGGGAATTGAAAAAGCGGTTTTCACAACTTCAGGATCAAGAAAGGGAACGTGAGCAATAGTGCCATGTGCTGAAGAACAGCGGTCAACTCTTTGCAGGGCTGTATTGTGCAGTGATTTAGTGATTTTTACCAGTTCATGGGGTAGGAGGTACGGCTTCAGAGATTTCAGGTATTCATATCCGGCGAACAATTCGTCACCTCCCTCGCCGGAAAAGACTTCACCGACGTTTTGTGAAGCTATTTTTGCCACAAGAAAATTGGTGATACTTGAGCGAACAAGCAGAGCATCAAAAGATTCAAGATGGAATATTACTTCAGGCAGGACGTTCAGCATCTCCTCAACTGTGACTATTTGCTCATGATGCTCTGATCCTATGTAAGAAGCTACTTCTTTAGCATATTCAAGGTCAGGAGCTCCTTTGACTCCGGCAACGAAGGTCTTGAAGTTCTTTATCTCTTTTGCGGCCAGAGCACAGATTGCACTTGAATCAAGCCCTCCGGAAAGCCATGAACCGATATTGTCAGATGAAATAAAGCTTCTGACGGAGTTTGTAAGAACTTGCCGCAATCCATCTGCAATCTTGCCGGGAGCATCCTGTATTACATTAAGATCCATGTCGAGGTTGAAGAAAGGATGAGTTGTTCTTCCATCAAATCTTGTCCCTGGCATGAGTTCATTTATTACAGAAACAAAGGGAATAAGTGCTTTTATTTCAGAGGCAAAGCACAGGTTGCCGGATTTATCCCATCCATAGTATAGCGGAGCCACCCCCAAATCATCACGCTCGAGAACAAAAGATCCGTTTTCAGGTTTAACCCAGGCATAATGGTGTGGGCCTTTTATGTCACATACTGTATCGGAGTTCAGGAACTCAAAGACACTTTTTTCCTCGAACTCATTCATAATAATTCCGTACGTTGTGTTTTCCTTCTCAATGATTGTGGGTTTACCATTGCCGCGGTGGCTCATTTTACCGAGCATCAAAGATACCGCGGAGGATGCTCCGTGTAATGCTATACCAGCGATTCCTGCCATCAGTTAGTTTTTTTGATTATTAATAACATATTTTAATTTGCCAATTCTTTCAGCTTCATTCATTATACCGCCTGTTTCAGGATCTACTGCAAAGCATGCACCGTCAATCATTTTTGTCATAATCTTTCCACACAGATGTTTGTTCCCTCTGAAATGTGGTGCATCAAGCAGTCCTTTTCTGATTGCCGACGAAATAACTGCCGGATCAGACAAGGGATCTTCACTACTGTTCTTTCCTGATTCTTTAATCGCATTTACCAGCTCACGCGCTTCACTCATCAGATTGTTCTTTCGATCAAAAGTTTTCACTCCGTAAGTAAGGTCCGGCATCCCGGGCATGACATCATGAAGGACTCCATGTATTATGTTGCAGCTCTGTATAAGTTCATCAGGGTATATTGCATGATCTCCCTCGCTATATCCGACAACATGAAGTATATGAGGTTTCATCGCCATGCTTATTACGGCAGAGGCGGCCAACTGACCCTGGGCAAACGAAGGGCTGGATGAAAAATGAGCCAGCCCGGCCCTGACCTGACGTATTACGTTGAAGCTTTCATCACAAAGTTCTTCTATCAGTTCATTTTTTGCGAGCATCTTTGCAATATCCATTTCAGGGCTTGTGGCAGGCGGGTTGTTGAACATATACTGGGATACGTAATGTTGGACTCCCATTTTTTTTGCATTATATGCTGCAAGAAAGGCCGTGGCAACAGCAAGAGAGTCATGAGCATCTCTAAGGCTCCACTGGTGTGATTCATTGACCTCCACCGGAATATTACGGGAAGCATACCATTTCATCACCTTCTGATGTTCAGTCATCGCCTCTTCAAGCGACCGCTCCGATCTGCCGTCCATAACGCTGTACCAGCATAGGGGAACTGCTGCCCATGCATTGTTTATACGTTCAACGCTCATCTCTGCCCATCTGAGAAGATCCATGGTCCCGGAATAACATCTGACTAAGGGAAAGTTACCGCACCTGGTGCTCCGGTATATCTCTTCAAGATCTTCCGGGGTCCTTAATGGTACTCCTCCGGCGCCATCCTGTGCATGGTCCATCTTTTCAGGATTGAAAAAGAACTGCTGCGCGTTCTGATCTGGTCCTATTGACAATATATCCAGAACACGAGATTCGGCGATTTTCCTGGTGCCTTCAACGGTCTCCTGCATTGTCGGCCGGCCAAAATGGTGACGTAAAAGCGGATAAGGATATCTTTCCTTTATCCTTTCGACAAGCGATGCGGCGTACGTCGTACCTGTTTTACCGGCCTTACCTCCACTCAGGAAGAAAGTAATTTCTTCTTCAGATTCCGTACCGTTAAAGACAACGTCAAAAAAACCTGCTTTCTTTGCCACTTCTGCCACGGGAGGAGTTCCTCCAAAAATGAATTTCGTTTTTCTGATTGCGGCTTTGCGTATCTCTTCCTTCATCTCACTGAAAAGAGCTGTGGCTGTCTCTGGTGTAAGTCTGTAGCTTACACCTGCAAAGTCAGGGTTCTCTTTCTTTATTTCTTCAATGAATTTTTTGACAGGTACTGCAGGCCCCAGTGAACGGGTTTCAAACCCGGATGTTTCAGCCAGCCTTAGAAAATGATCCAGCCCGCTGACATGAACACAATTACCTATCGCTGCTCCGATGATTCTCTTCATGATGTTTTGTCATTTATCCTGCTATTCATTCTATTACTTACAAATTAAACGGCATCTGGGCTATGCAGGCTTCTCACCTATTGCTATCAGTCTCAGTTCTCTGAGACTAAGGTCTGTTATACCAAGGCTTTCAACTGTTCTCCCTTGCGCCAGGTAGTCACATGAATTCAGTTGTGAGCCAAGCTGTATTATTGAGTCTATGGTTGGTGTTTCTATATTGAATTTCTTACCAACTGATGCTATCGGCACCAGACTAAAGGGAATGTCTTCATCAAGATACCTCATTTTCAGGGTTCTGGGTGCCAGGATGCCGCGATATCCGGCATTCTTCTGCATCGAATCATAAAGAGTTTCGCCCGCCGCGCTATACGCCATGTATAGCCATTGTCTTGCAGTAATAGCCCTTATTCCCAAAGACTCTGCAACTGCAACTCTTTCACTGTCAATTTTTTCCAGCACGTGTGTTACAGATACAGTAGCGCCTTCACGGTAGAACTGATAGTCTATATCATGTTCTATCCAACCGGCATTAAGCACACAAAGAGCCGGGTGAAAGACACTGCCGATATTTTCAAAGCTTGTTTTAAAAACATTATCACCGGGAACATACTGAGGATAAAATTCCCTTAGTTTCTCAATTACTCTTGGAATCAGATGTGCCCTGATCGATGCAACCGGGATTGAGTTTTTTATTCTGAATATGTGCGCCTGTGAAGGCCCGGTTGACCGTGAGGCATAGATAAATGTCTGTGCTTCTGAAATAATGACATCCGCCGTGACATTTTTATCGTCCAGAACCTTGCGGAATTCAAGGGCCCCGAGAGTTCTTCCCGGATGAAGCACAATTATCTGGCCATCAACAAGATGAGGGGCAATATGTTCAGCAATCCACCTGTGTCCGAAAGCAGGCAGTACAACCATGATCAGCTCAACACCTTTTATTGCATCACCTATTGAATTGGTTGCCAGGTTTATCTCTCCATAGCCTTCAACTTCTCCGGTGACCTGTATGGCCCCGGACCTCATCACTCCCCAAAGTCTCTCCTCTCCCCTGTTGAAGAGATTGACTTTGTGCCCCATAAGAGCTAGATGGCCGGCCATTGCCATGCCACCATGTCCTGCGCCTAATACAGCAATTGTTTTCATGCTTTAAGATTTAATGTTTATTAGATTCATCCGGTTCCTTTTCCCCGGGGAGAAAGCTGTTGTCAAAAATTATCAAACAACCTTTCGAAGTAATAAAATCTAACAGATGCTACACATTCAATCAATGTGACAGGTAAAATCTCTTTACTATTTTGATATAGAATTTTTCCTGTAAAAAGCCTGGTGAAAACAGCAGTGAAATACAAGAAAACTTTACAAATATCTGACATTTTCGGCAATTTCATCGAAAAAGGAGTTGATATTTAGGCCTGTCAGGACAAATCTATGTCTGAAATTAGAAATGGTCATTAAAAACTGATTAGAATATTATTAAAAAGAATAAAGACCCGCGGAATGGTTGATATCATACTCGTTGCAGACAATAACTTTTATATCCGCAAATGCGATAAAAAGCAATGCTAAATAAGCTGCTTCTTTAGCGGTCTTATCCTGCATTCAAAAAAATAACTTCCGGATTAAGACTTCAGGCGCCATAACATCTGTTGCCGGTCTCTCCCGCACCTCGGTCAGATTTGCGTTCTGCAACAGATCCCATTGTATAAATACTGCCCGGGGCTTTCTTCTAAATGGTTGTGATATTATAGCTTAATAAGCTCCACTCTGCGGTTTAATGCCTTATTCGACGGACTATTGTTCGGAGCTACGGGGCTGTTTTCACCGGAACCCTCTGTCTCAATTCGTGAACTCGCTATTCCAAATTTTGCAACTAGTTCATTTTTAACTGACTCAGCTCTCTTTTTTGACAGGTCAAGGTTCAACGCATCATCACCGTCGCTATCGGTATGGCCCACGATTTTTACCCTTACATCCGGATTCTCCTTTAATACTTTAGCGATGTCATTTAACGTTCCGTAAGATTCAGGTTTGATAACAGCCTTGTTGACATCAAAGGTAATACCGTATGTTGTCAGCTTTCCTTCGGTTATCAGTTTACTGCGCGT
Source organism: uncultured Rikenella sp. (assembly GCA_964524635.1). Classification (GTDB taxonomy): domain Bacteria; phylum Bacteroidota; class Bacteroidia; order Bacteroidales; family VadinHA17; genus SR-FBR-E99. Next base: position 7,520 of record CAZGDJ010000057.1, read on the forward strand.
GTCAGGTGAGGCAGTGGTTATCTTCATGTTTGTCAGCATAGGCCATGAGTGTGCGTCCCAGCCTGAGAAGAGGAATCTGTTGAATTTTGTATGTGCATATACATTTGTGGGTACGTCCAGCGCCTTGGCGCCCTGATGGTATATCCTCACCCTTCTTTTCTGTATCCAGATAATGACATGGTTTGTTTTTTCAGTGGTTACCGGGTTTTTGGCAGATTGCCCTTCAATCCATTCTCCCTCGGGATTGTTGGTATAGCCTTTTGTCTCCCAGCCATCACTCTTCAGGGCGATATGGAGGCCGCTTTTCCCCGGGTATAGGTCATCATTGATCTCCTTTGGATCTTCGGGATCTTCCTCATACAACGTTAATTTTATACCGTACTGGTAATCTTCATCGGGTATGATATCGAACTCAATTATAAAGTTGTCAGGGAAGGCTACCATTTTTGAATAGCAGTAAACGGCATCTTCTCCGTTCATGTGGAGCCACTTTCCTGGAGCGATATTCACATTCTTGACCTCACCGCTGCCGTTGGAGGTCCAAAGGGCAGGGAAATCACCTATGGCATCCTGTGAAAAGTCCTCATAAAAGAGGATCTTGTCACCGGGGATAAAGTCATACTGAGTATAGCTTTCAAGTTTCTGCACTGAGGTCGAGGCTGCTGCTTTGCCTGAGGCCTTATTTTTTTCGCTGTCACTATCTGAATCCTGTCTCATTGCATTGTCATCAGGTTCAGTATTTTCTTCATCTGAGGCCTCAGCCTCATCGCTTTCCTCTGCGGTGTCTTCCTCACCTGTTACTGCTTCTCCGGCCTCCTGCTCTATCTTATCAAAGCCTGCATCAACACCCCGCTCAACCCAGGAATTAACCCTGTCAGTTCCTTTTTGTTTAATGACTTCCTTTACATCGACTATCTGTCCGAAGCCCGAAGCACCAATTAAAAAAACAAATACCATCATAATAACGGTAAACACAAACTTCTTTCTCATATCATCATTCTTTAAAACAACAAGGCCGCAAAGTAACTTTTTTTATGGTAAAATCAGCACCAAAAAATCAGCACTAATGGTTAAAAATGATCTTAATTTCAAGGAATGAATTACCGTGCATGCCCTGTTTTTCATCGTATCATTGATGTCTGATCACTTGTTTCTTTTACGATATGGAAAAACTGTTTACCTTAACGGTGTATTTTACCTGGATGAATTTTAACCAGGCTTCAAACAGATCTTCAAACAATCAATAATATAGTATATGAAAAAGCAATTATTAATCTTATCGTTATTTGCAATGCTCCCCCTGCTAACTTTTGCACAGCAATCATTATGGGATGGCGGACCGATAACTTCTCCGGAAATTAATCCGGATAACTCTGTGACATTCAGATTTCTGGCTCCTGATGCAAAAGAGGTAAAGGTTTCCGGAGACTGGTCTGGTCAGGATTGGGTACCGGTAACTGCCCTGATGACGAAGGATGAAAAGGGCTTGTGGACTTACACTTCAGAAAAATTGTCTCCGGAGCTCTACAGTTATTCTTTTATTGTTGACGGAGTGCAATGCAATGATCCGAACAACGTCTACTCTGTTCGTGATGTTGCAACTGTCCTGAATGTATTTATCGTTGGTGGCGGTCAGGCAGACCTGTTTAAGGTAAATAATGTGGCTCATGGAACAGTGGCGCGTCGCTGGTATAATTCACCGGGAAACGGAATGATGCGCAGAATCACAATTTATACCCCAACCGGATATGAAAACTCCGGAAAGAAGAAATACCCGGTTCTTTATCTGCTTCATGGCATGGGAGGAGATGAAGAAGCGTGGATGGCACTTGGCAGAACATCCCAGATACTTGATAATCTTATTGCACAGGGTAAGGCTGTTCCCATGATTGTGGTTATGCCAAATGGCAATATGTCACAGGAAGCAGCTCCCGGTGAATCATCCCGGGGTTTCTACAAACCGGTTTTTCAGCTTCCCAAAACTATGGATGGCAAAATGGAGGAAACTTTTATAGACATTATGAAATTTGTTGAAAGCAATTACCGGGTCATAAATAAAAAGGAAGGCCGTGCAATTGCCGGACTATCTATGGGAGGATTTCATTCATGCCATATATCGAGGTATTATCCAAATGCTTTTGATTATGTTGGTTTGTTTTCACCGGCAATCTTGCCAGATGAAAAAGCCTCATCAAAGGTTTATGCTGACCTCGATGCAACGCTGGCTAAACAAAGAGACAACGGATATGAACTATACTGGATTGCAATTGGCAAAACAGACTTCTTATATAAAACGGTGGCCGATTACAGGGCAAAACTCGATGCCATGAAGATGCCATATGAGTACCGGGAGAGTGAGCGCGGACATATCTGGGCCAACTGGAGAATATATCTTTCGGAATTCGTTCCCAGATTGTTCAGATAAACATGGCAACGGAGCTTTACAGCTTCGCTTTGATGCTCTCCTGTAATGAACATAATCCGGGTTTGCCATGGCGCAACAGGCAACCCTAACGGTAAAGGACTTCCGGAATGGTCTGCCTATAGGGAAGAAGAAGGTGCCACCATGTTCTTCGACAACGGATGTGTCGTTCAGTATGGCTATGAAAAGGAACTGATGCAGTTTGCAACACTGACATAGAAAAGTGATAAAATAATGGTCAACAAAAGGAAAAAAGATGAAAAATTTACTGGCATTTACTATAATTGCGGGCCTCACTCTGGCTGCATATTCCCAGGCTATGCCACAATTAGGTAAAGACCCGGTAAAAAAGGTCATTGCAGCAATGACTTTGGAGGAAAAAGCGACGGTCGTTGTCGGCGCAGGGATGAATTTCCCGGGCATGCCGGCACAGGAAGCCCCACAGGGACCTGTTGTAGGATATACTGAAGACCTCGTTGCCGGCGCAGCCGGAACAACATATGCTATACCGAGACTGGCGATTCCTCAGATGGTGGTGGCTGATGGCCCGGCAGGCCTCAGAATAACTCCGGTGAGAGAAGGTGACGACAAGAACACTTACTATTGTACAGCATTCCCCGTTGGTACGCTGCTGGCTTCAACATGGGATGCCGACCTTGTTAAAAATGTGGGACAATCGATGGGTAATGAGGTTAAGGAATATGGTGTGGACGTCCTCCTTGGACCGGCAATGAATATTCACCGTAATCCTCTTTGCGGAAGGAACTTTGAATACTTTTCTGAAGATCCTCTTATTACAGGTGAATTAGCAGCTGCTATGGTTAACGGAATTGAATCACAGGGTGTTGGTACTTCAATAAAGCATTTCGCGGCAAACAATGCCGAAACAAACCGCAACTCCCTGAACACCATTGTAAGTGAAAGAGCCATGAGGGAGATATATCTGAAGGGCTTTGAGATTACGGTGAAAAAAGCCCAGCCATGGACAGTGATGTCATCTTATAATTACATCAATGGCGATTATGCATCTGAAAGCCATGATCTCCTTACAAAGATCCTTCGTAATGACTGGGGATTTAAAGGGCTTGTCATGACAGACTGGTTTGGCGGTAAGGATGCTGTTGCACAAATGGCTGCCGGCAATGACCTTCTGATGCCCGGTAACCCCAACCAGATAAAAGCAATTATTGATGCGGTGAAAGCCGGTAAATTGGATGAGAAAGTTCTTGACCTGAATGTTGAAAGAATACTTAATATAATTCTTCAAACCCCGCGTTATCAGGGTTATAAATTTTCAAACAAGCCTGACCTTAAAGGTCATGCACTGGTAACCCGACAGGCCGCAGCCGAAGGTATGGTGCTTCTTAAAAATGATAACGCCACTCTTCCTTTTGTTCCCGAAGTGAAAAAGATTGCTGCTTTCGGAAACACATCATACGAAATTATCACAGGAGGCACAGGTAGCGGTGATGTAAATGAGGCTTACAGCGTGGCCCTGGTTGAAGGGTTACAAAATGCCGGCTTCTCTGTTAATGAGAACCTGATGGCAATGTATACCTCATATATCAAATCGGCCAGGGAAGGAAGACCAAAACCCGGTGGTTTTTTAATTGCAGTGCCTGCCGTGACAGAATTAGAGATCAATAGTGATATAGCATCAAGCATGTCAAATGCCACCGATGCCGCAATCATTGTGATAGGACGTAACTCCGGAGAAGGCTTCGACAGAAAACCCGATACAGGTGATTTCCGGTTGACTGAGACGGAAGAAGAACTTATTGCAACTGTAACGGAAGCATACCATGCTAAGGGTAAGAAGGTAGTCGTTATACTTAATATCGGCGGAGTAATTGAAACTGCCTCGTGGAAAGAAATGCCTGACGCTATCCTCCTTGCATGGCAGGGTGGTCAGGAAACAGGGAATTCCATTGCTGATATAATAAGTGGTAGAGTTAATCCATCAGGCAAACTCGCATCCACATTCCCTGTCGATTATTCGGATGTGCCATCGGCAAGAAATTTCCCTGGTAAAGTGGTTGAGTCTCTTAAGGAACAGGAGGAGAAAGAGCCTGAAGATTTGATGGCTGCATTCATGAAGCCAAAACCTTCAGTGGTTGTCTATGAGGAAGGCATATATGTCGGTTATAGATATTATAACACTTTCAATATTCCTGTTTCATATGAATTTGGGTACGGGCTCTCATATACAACATTTGATGTTTCTGCGTTGAAGCTAAGTTCTTCAAAATTCAGTAAAAAACTGACTGCAACCGTCACCGTGACAAATGCCGGAAAAGCTGCCGGGAAAGAAGTGGTTCAGCTTTATCTTGCCGCTCCTGCAAAAAAGACTGACAAGCCAGAGAGTGAACTGAAGGGATTTGCAAAGACAAAGCTCCTGCAACCAGGAGAATCACAAACAATAACCTTTACTATCACTCCTGATGCTCTTGCCTCTTTTGATCCTAAAGCCTCTGCATGGGTTGCTGAAGCCGGTACTTATACAGTCAAGATAGGTGTATCATCAAAAGATATAAGGCACATAGCGACATTCACTCTTTCGGGAGATATGACCGTAGATAAAGAAAGTATAGCCTTGGTGCCTAAAGATAACCTGGCGGAGTTGACTTCAAAAAAGTAATCTCCTGAATTAGAAGCAGGACCGACGGAGTATTTTTTTACCCTGCCGTACTTCAATTAGAGGTATTTAATACAGAGTTCGGCTACGCCCTGAAAACCCTGAACCGGTAATCCAAACTGCGAAGACTTCTCCTCTTGGCCTATTTTCTTCCCCCTTCGCAATAAAGAATAGCCCTTGGCGATGAGGTAAACGTTGCTCTATTTGCCAGGCAGGAACAGTTTGATTTCTTAATATTATAAATAAATGGGATTTGAA
>CAZGDJ010000058.1:0-12655 GCA_964524635.1 uncultured Rikenella sp.
TGCTTACAGCCATGAGCGCAATATGGCTTGTTGATGCCAATAACTGGCTGAAACAGGCAGAGATAGCAGCTTCAATGTCTCTCGAAGCGCTTAAAGCAAACATGAAGCCGTATGCTCCGCTTCTTCATGAAGTAAGAGGTTTTAAAGGTGCTATAAGGAGTGCAAATGCAATTAATAAGTGCGTTGCCGGTGGCGATCTGAAAGAAGGCAGGGTGAAATCCAAAGTGCAGGATGCATACTCGATGAGATCCACACCACAGGTTATAGGTGCTGCCCATGATATGCTGGCATATGCCAGGAGCCAGGTGGAGATTGAACTTAACGGCGTGGGTGATAACCCCATCTTCTTCCCTGACAAAAACCTCCAACTCTCAGGAGCGAACTTCCAGGGATCACCCGTAAGTGTGCCAATGGATATGGCCGGCGCTTGCATAACCATGGTTTGTGTGATGTCAGAAAGAAGGATGAACCGTCTTAACAACAAAGCACTGAGCGTGGGTTTGCCAGACTTCCTCACAAAAGGTGCCGGGATGTTCTCAGGCCTTATGCTCAGCCAGTATACAGCCGACATGATGATAGTTGAGCAGAGGATCCTTTCAATGCCGGCTTCAATCCAGTCAATACCGGCTGCCGCTGACCAGGAGGACTTTGTGTCAATGGGTATGAACACTGCAATAAAGAATAACCAGATTCTGGATAATGCCTACGGAATTCTCGGAATAGAGTTCATGGCTGCCGCACAGGCGCTGGATTTCAGGAAAGAAGAGTACAGTTTCGGAAAAGGGGTTCAGAAAGCCAAGGATGTCATTCGCAAATACGTTGATTTTCTTGACATTGACAGGCCGTTGTATCCTGATCATACAGAGATGAAAGAGCTGGTAAAATCATGCGAGATCCTGATTGAAGTTGAGAAAGAAACAGGAAGCCTGGAATAACCATCCTGTAAATATAGTCTCAGTTACGCTTTCCCGATTTACGGGATCTGGTGACTTTTTCGATCTGAACCCTGTCTTCCATCAGATCTTCAAGTGTTACCGACCTGAAGTATTCTACTATGATGTTATTCAGGCTGCCCCAAAAGCTTTTTGTCTGACACCCCTCGGAAATATTGCACTTGTAGTTTCCTGAAAGACAGTCAACCACACATATACCTGGCTCAAATGCACGGTGTATATCAAAAATAGTGATATCCTCAGGTTTGCGGGTAAGAATATATCCGCTTTTGCGTCCTTTTGAGTTGGAAATAAGCTGAGCCGTTTTAAGAGCATGAATAATATGGTCAAGATACTTTAGTGAAAGCTGCTGGTTTATTGCAATGTCTTTCTGGTACACACCCCTGGCATCTTTGGCCCGTGCTATTTCAAGCATGGTTCTGACACCGTATCTCGTTCTTGTACTGATCTTCACTTTAAAACTGTCATCGCATGTTCACCGGTAAAGTTAAGAATAAACCCAAAACTTACATTAATCTCATCATGAACCCTGACCAGTCCGCTAAGCTTTACAGGAGGCTGAAGCTCAAAATCAGTCAGTTTTATTGTTTGCCTGCCCTTAAGAATAATACTGTCATAACAATATATCAGTGAACAGCTGACATCGTAATCCCTTGTTACTCCGGCAATTGTTACAGAAATCCTTTGTGGGGTATGCGATGATGATGCTTTCTCAATGCTGAAGTCGCTCCTGTGTAGTACAATTTCAATAAAAGGAAATTCATCAGCCTTCAGCATTGAGAGAAAATCATCATACATTTTGGGATTACTAGGTCTGAAATTCCGTACCGGAATCAGTAATCCTGATATTTCAATTTCAGCCCCCCTGGCTGTATTATTGCTTTCAGCAAAAGAAGGTGCTATATATTTAAAACTGAATTTATTTACATTAGATTCTCCTGAAATGATTATGTAAGTCTCACAGGCAGATGTGCCAATATCTTTTGGTCCGTCAATTGAAAACACATAGATACTGTAGCCACTGAAAAGATACAGTGTAACGGTAACAGACAGTATTTTCAAAATCCGTTTCATTATCAGAAAGAAATAGCAGCCTCAAACATCACCCCGTTAAATCCTGCTTCTGCCCCATAGTTTGTAATAAACTCATTATAATTCTGGTGTACATATTCAAGCTTCAGAAGGATTTGTTCAATCAGAAACCATCCTGCACTTATCTGTAGACGTGAGACAGACTGATTGAGATTGTTCCATGCATTATTATAGCGAAGGCCTGAGAAGAACTGCTCTTCACCTCCAAACCGGAGAACCATCTCTCCTGCATACTGGTTGAACTCTGAAGAGGCTCCGCTGAGTAAGGTTCCCTTAAACCTTTCATAAGTTCCGAAAAACTCCAGTCCTTTATACTGTGTAAAAAGATTCAGCATTATTGAGTTATCCTTGTTTGTAAGACCAGGGCCCCAGTTGCCGGAGAGATGATTTTTGGTTATATCAGTATCATTGGTGCTGTTCGTAATCCTGTTCATCACAAGGTAATATCTTGATCCTGTCCGGTCACCATAATAAAGAGATCCGAAATGGTGCCTGGGTGCATGATATCCGGATATGGCAAGACGTATTCTGAAATCTTCATTCATCTGCTTATCAAAGCCTGCTTTCCAGTACCATGCCAGCTCCTTTTGAGTATAATAGGATGTATACCCTGTTGTTGTACTATAACCTGCAAGTGATGGTTTCAGGGTGCCATCCGATACAGCACCCATGATCATGATACCCTTGAACCGGAACATCAACTCCGCAGATATCTGGGTGGTAAAAGCATCAATGATGTAATTACCGACAAAAGGATTATTAATTACATTGCCATTGTCAGAACGTCTGAAGTGTGCATCACCATAGTTGATTTCCATATCTCCGACCTTCAATGTAAGGTAATCCATTGCCTTATTTATAGCTTCGGATTTGATAAACGGCAGTTCATCAATCACAAGATATCCTCCTTTGACCCAGGCCTCATTATGGTGGCGTGCCGATAAATAGGTTGTCAGGTTTACTTTTATACCCGGAGCAAGCAGTGCTTCGGTAACCAGATTTGCTGTCGGAAGATTAAATCCTTTTCCCAAAGGAATAAGAGAACTGTCTGCAAAATGATTTAACATCTGGTATTGCATTGCAAAATCAGCTCCCAATCTTACCTGGAGTTTTTCAAAATCATCAGCTTTGAGCTTTGGGCTTTCAAATTGGCCAAACGTGATGACTGAGAATAAAATCCCGATGAAAATAAATAGAATCCGTTTTTTCATTTTTTTAGTCTTTAATTATTATATCCCTTGTTCTCTGATATCTTTCAGCGAGCCAATAGAAACTCCAAATCAAAATCAACCGTTACCACTTCCCCGGTTTTAAGAGTTCCGAGCATTGCAGTTGGTGGCTTAATGCGGTAATCAACCATGTTGATCTTATGAGAACCATTTATCTGAAATTGGTTCCCTGTTATTCTACCTGTAAAAGTGACGCTGATGTTTCTGGTAGCACCGGCTAATCTCAGTTCTCCATCTATTGTACCGTTAACCTCTCCATCCTTAAAACTGATAACCTTAATGCCGGGGGATTTAAAAGTTATCTCAGGAAATTCTTTTACCCTGAGTGCATCATGAGCCTTTCCGGTCATTATACCGTTATCACTGGTGAGTGAGGCAGCATTAAAGACTGAATTAACTTCTTTTATCAGTAAATCACCAGTCCCGCTTTCCTCAATATAAAACTCAGCGCTGAATTTTTTAATTTCAACTTCCCAATCATGAAGAGATGAAGTACCCCCTACCGTAACCTTACTTTCCGGTAAAACTAGTGTTGCTCTTTTCTGACCTGAAATGATACCGGGCAAAAGAAATGTCAACCCTGCTAATACAATTGTGGTTCTTAAATGATATTTCATTTTAATCCTACTTATCCTATTACTTTTGTAGTACAAATAAACTACGAATTTGTTCATCAATAAAAAAAGTTGTAAATATCATTTTTGCGTCCTGATCATGTTATTTAATTATTTTCACTGAGCCAGATATGTACCGGTGACTGACTGCTAAATGATCTTCATATACAGCATTTATTCTTACATTTGATAATTCAGAATATTTTAACGCAAAGGTTATGAATAGAAATCTGGTCATTCCGATAATTGCCCTGGCGGCGATGTCATGCAAGACTAATGAGCTCTACCTCAATATTGTTCAGCCCGCACCTGTTACAATATCCAAGGACATTAAAACTGTCGGGATTATTGACAGGACTACTCCATCAGATGAGACGAAAACCCTGGATGTTATTGATAAGGTGCTGTCGCTTGAAGGAAAAGACCTTGATTCACTGGGAACTATTGAGAGTATAAAAGGAGTGACTGAGGAACTTACAAGAAACGACAGGTTTGAAGAGGTAAGGCTGCTCAGTGACCTGAAATTTAAAACTTCAAATACAGGTATGTTCCCTTCACCGCTTACATGGGATCAGGTAGAGGGTATTTGCACAACACAGGGTGTTAATGCACTCTTTGCCCTTGAGATGTATGACACTGATACTCACGTAAACTATTCCACTCAGCCCGTGCAGATAAAAACACCACTGGGAAATATTCCCGGACTGGAACATCTGGCTTCAATGGAGACCATCGTAAAAACCGGATGGAGGATCTATTCTCCTGCTGACAATGCAATACTTGACGAATATGTCGTCGCCGAATCCGTTGTCTTTGAAGGACGGGGAATAAATCCTATAGCGGCTGCCTCTGCCCTGCTGAACTGGAAAGACGCTGTGAAAGACGTCAGCATGAAGGCGGGAATCATCTATGCACGTCGTCTACTGCCCTATAACCTTAATGTCACTCGTGAATATTATGTAAAGGGCACTGACAATTTCAAGATTGCAAAACGAAAAGCCCAGATGGGCAAGTGGAATGAGGCAGCAGTTTTATGGGAGAAGGAGACAGCAAATCTTAAAATGAAAATAGCCGGGAGGGCAACATATAATATGGCCATTATCAATGAGATAAATGGCGATCTTGAAGCTGCTCTATCATGGGCACAAAAATCGTATGAAAACTTCAGGATAAAACTTGGATTACGCTATTCACATATTATTGAGAACAGGATGTATGACCTTAACCTGCTGAAGATACAGGAGGAGAGGTAACTCCAGGCATGAGGCATTAGTAAGCGAAGGATAAAAGATATTTATCTTTATTACATCATACCTTGACTCCCGATGAAAAAGACATATCTTCTTTTACTGCTTTTCCCTGTTCTGGTTTATGGACAGGAGAAAGACCTGACGCAATATGTAAATCCCTTTATTGGAACTGACCGGATGGGACATGTATACCCGGGTGCTACCGTCCCTTTCGGAATGGTACAGTTATCTCCGGACACAGATACCATCCCGTACGAAAATGGAGGAAAATACAATAAGTACGTTTATGAGTACTGCTCAGGGTACCAATATAAGGACAAGACTTTAGTGGGCTTTTCTCATACCCACTTTAGCGGAACAGGCCATTCAGATCTTGGTGACATCCTGTTGATGCCTGCAACAGGGAAACTTCAACTCAATCCCGGAACAGCTGATGCCCCTCATAAAGGATACAGGTCTTCATTCTCACACAGCACTGAAGTTGCTGAACCAGGCTACTATGCTGTAACCCTTGAAGACCAGGATATAAGGGCAGAGTTGACAGTAACCAGGCTCACAGGGATCCATCGTTATACTTTTAACAAGGGGGGAGATGCACATATTATCCTTGATATGATTCATGGTATTTACAACTATGAGAATAAAAATGTATGGACTTTTGTCAGGGTCGAGAATGACACTCTCGTGACCGGGTACAGGCAGACAAACGGCTGGGCGCGCACCAGGACTATCTATTTTGCAATTGCTTTCTCAAAGCCGATTGAATCTTATGGTTTTACTGATTTCTCTCAGGCACAGGTTTATAAAGGCTTCTGGCGACGATTTAATCAGACGAATAATTTTCCTGAAGCAGCTGGAAAAGAAATCAGAGGCCATTTTGATTTTTCCACAAAAGCAGGGGAACAGATTATTGTGAGGGTAGCGCTGTCACCGGTTAGTACAGCCGGGGCAGTAGCCAATATGATTTCCGAAGCACCCCGGTCTGATTTTGATGCCGTTAAACTTGCCAGTCATCAGATGTGGGAAAATGAGCTGCATAAAATTGAAGTGCAAATGATGAATCATGACCAGATGATAAACTTTTATACCGCCATGTACCATGCTTTTTTGTCACCGACAATTTACATGGACTCAGATAATCAATACAAAGGCCTGGATCAGAATATTCACCTTGCCAACGGTTTTGACAATTACACCACTTTCTCGTTGTGGGATACATATCGAGCCTTGCATCCTCTTTTCACTATCGTGCAGCAGGAACGTACCTCTGACATAATAAACTCAATGCTCGAACACTATGATCAAAGTGTTCATCATATGCTTCCGGTCTGGTCGCATCATGCAAATGAAAACTGGTGCATGATAGGTTATCATGCAGTGCCTGTTATTGCTGACGCCATTGTTAAACAAATAGACGGTTTCGATTATGACCAGGCGCTTGAAGCCTGCGTCACTACCGCCCGTAACGGATGGTATGATGGTCTTGATGATTACATGAGGCTCGGATATGTTCCTGATGAAAGATCAGGATCATCCGTTTCTGTCACACTTGAATACGCTTATGACGACTGGTGCATAACCCAGGTTGAATCGGTACTGAATATAGAATCCTTGCCTCCTGAAACGCCGGTATTTACAGAATTTTACAAGAGATCTGAAAATTATAAAAATGTCTGGGATGCTTCAATAGGATTTATGCGTCCCCGTTCTGCTGACGGAACTTTCCGTAAATCATTTGATGTACTGAGCACTCATGGCCAGGGATTCATTGAAGGAAATGCCTGGAACTACAGCCTGTATGTGCCTCATGATCCTGATGCCCTCATTGCACTTATGGGAGGCAGGAAAAGGTTTACTGAACATCTTGACTCGCTCTTCACCATGGAACTTCCTGACAGTTATTTTGCAGAGACCGAAGATATAACCCGCGACGGAATAATCGGTAACTATGTTCATGGCAATGAACCATCACATCATGTTCCCTATCTCTTTAATTATGCGGGAGCTCCGGCAAAAACACAGTTCTGGGTAAGGCATATTATGGACGTGATGTACCGTCCGGTGCCTGACGGTCTTGGCGGTAATGACGACTGCGGGCAGATGAGCGCATGGTATATTTTCAGCGCTCTTGGATTCTACCCTGTCGCTCCTGGTTTGCCAAGATATGATCTGGGAAGTCCTCTGGTCAGGGAGGCCGTAATAAATCTTGAGAACGGAAAAAAGTTTTCTGTTTCAACCATAAACCAGGGGCCGGAAAACGTTCATGTAAGAAAGATTGAACTCAATGGCAAAAAGCTGGATCGTCTGTGGATCACTCAACAGGAGATAATGAATGGCGGTACTCTTGTATTTTATATGCATCCCTGACCAGTCAGAAAAAGGTTTATTTCCTGAAGCTATCTACACCCCTGTCAAGCCATTCAATATAAGCCCTGACATCAAAATCTGTACCCCGTGTCTCAATAAGCGGTTTTCCTGAAGGATCTACAATGGCATAAAGAGGCAGAGTATTGGTATTAAACATCGAAATCTCAATGTCCTCATTCTTTTTGCCAATAGTTTTCTTTTCCTTTCCGTCAATCTCAGACACAAACACTTCATTATCGGGCAATTTAGTCCGGTCATCAACGTAGAGGCCAACCAGCACAAAGTTTTCCCTTATTCTTCTCTGTACTTCAGGATCAGACCAGACCCTTGCGTCCATTTCTTTACAGTTTGCGCATGCATGACCCTTGAAGTCAATAAGCACGGGTTTATTAAGCTTTTTGGCACAGGCAAGCCCCTGCTGAAGGTCGAAGTAACCTTCAAGACCATATTCAAAATGAAGGAAATCAGCATACTTAGGTTCTTCACATACGGATAATCCACCCATATCAACTACCGGTGCTGATTTCTGATTGTCACTTATAGCTCTCAGGAGATTGAAGCCAGACGTCTCACGCGGAGGCAATAATGCTGATATGCCTTTCAGCGGTGCGCCAAATAGTCCTGGCACAAGGTATAATGCAAAGGCAAAAGACGCTATGATCAACAGGAGCCTGAAAACACCAATGTGAGGCACGTCACTATCATTTTCAAATTTAATTTTGCCCATCAGGTAGAGGCCCATAAGGACAAAAATGACAATCCATAAAGCAAGGTATACATCGCGTGACAGAATTCCGAGTGAATATACCGTATCAATTGTTGATGCAAACTTAAGACTGAATGCAAGCATAATGAATCCCAGAACAACCTTTATGGAATTAAGCCATCCGCCTGATTTAGGCATCTTCTTCATCCATGACGGGAAGAGGGCAAAGAGAGTAAACGGAAGAGCAAAGGCCAGTCCAAACCCGAACATACCTATGGTCGGACGAAGAACATCACCTGATGCAGCCTCCACAAGCAAGGCTCCCACAATAGGCCCGGTACAAGAGAATGAAACAAGGACGGTAGTAAGGCCAAGAAAGAATGAGGCGACCACACCACCTTTATCGACTTTTGAATCGGAGGAGTTCACCCATTTTGAAGGCAGAACCATCTCAAAAGCTCCGAAGAATGATGCGGCAAATACAAGGAACAGCAGGAAGAATAGAAGGTTTGGGATCCAATGGGTGCTCAGAGTATTGGCAAAACCTGCTCCGGCACTGGTCAGTGAAACAATAATACCCAGCGATGAGTAAAGCAGAACTATTGTGAGGCCAAAGATTAAAGCTTTTAGTACTGCCGCGCTCTTTTTTTCAGATCCCTGCGAGAAAAATGCAACGGTCATTGGTATCATGGGAAATACGCATGGTGTCAAAATACCGGCAAAGCCTGCCAGCAATGATAAAAGGAAAAATTTTAGAAGACCCTTCTTTGGTTTATTGATCCCGCTTCCCTCGCTGGCAATAACAGCCGAAGCAGGGTCTTTAATATCAACCATGAATTCAACATCACGTGGGGGGAGGCATTGTTTGTCATCACATGACATGAAGGTTACAAATCCTTTTACACTGGCAGGATATTCTGATACCTCAATTTTCTGCCTGAACTCCGCATTTCCACTGTGCATGCCTATATCCATCCCAAAGTTTTCGTCGTACTTAACATCTGGTTTTGAGACCGTATAAGGCTTATCTATAAACGAATAGCCGACCGGAGTGTCGAATGTAAAACTGGTAGGAACAGGACCTCCCTCTGCTATATCCATTGCATAGAGATGCCATGTATCATCAATGGCAGCCTTCATCACTATCTCGTAATAGTTATCCCCGTTCTTCTCACTTGTGAATTCCCATGTTACCGGTTCAAGCACCTGTGATCGAATTATTAAAGATGTCAGCAATAATGTGACTATCAGAAATACCTTTCTTAACATCTTGATTTATTTTACTTACTATAACGAATAACAGTTAAAAGTGTTTTCAAGGCAGGATCAATAGTCTCCGGCAACCTGAGAATGGTTCAAATTTAGCCTTTTTTCAAATCTTTAACAGGGTTTAAGAATGATATACAGCATCACCATATATGCTATTATAAATCTCGTGTTCTCTCCTTCCAGAATTCATTAAAGCTTCTTAAAGGCTTTTCACACAGATACACAGTGGTCCCGAATTCTCTTGCATCGGGGTCAGAGATACTGCCTATTATTGTAATCTCTTCAAACAGCTGCGCTATATCTTCACCCAGTTCATCATTGATATAAATAAATGACAGTATTTCAGTTTTAAACTCACGGGGAAACCAGTACCTGAAGCTTTCATGGAAGCTTACAGGTTCAGGAAGCCCGTATTTCTTACCTATGACAGCAATAGCCCCGGCCTGACCGTAATTCTCTCCATAAACCAGAGCAGCTTCCTTATCGTCTATCATTCTGTATGCTTTATCAGTCAGCATTGTCAGTTCCTCCCACCCTATCATATCTGCGTAGTCCTGCGGAAGGGAATGAATAGTACCGTCCTCAAACCTTCTGCCCAGATCAATGCCCATTTCCTCATCCATATACCTGAAATATTTTTTGAGCCCCTCTTTTTCAAAGACCGGCAGACCGATAGGTATTGCAGGGAAGTTTATCAGAACTATGAGTGCAGGGAGAGCTATCCTCACAAAACGGCCGTGCAGCCAGTTATCAAAGGCGGCGGCACCGGCAGCTATCATAAACGGAAAGACACCCAGGGTATAGTATCCCTTTCCCTTAAGCAACATAAGTGACACAATAACAAACAGTGAAAGAAAAGCCATAAACCTGAATCTCTTCATCTTAGCTGATGATAAAAGAAAAATTATCCCTGCAAGCGTCAGTATTGTGACACCATAAGGAGACATGACCTGGTCAATCAGAAAAGTCGGAATGTCCATATGAACAAGCTGGGTGTCATATAATGCTGATATATGGTGAAATACCGGAAAACCTTTCGAGACTTGCCAGATAAGGTTAGGAAGGAAAATCAGAAAGCCGGCCATCATTCCTACCCAGAAAAACCTGTTCCTAAAAGCATTCCTGTATTGTGTGAAAGGAATGATCAAAAGAAACCCTGCAAAAAACAAACCGGACAGGTATTTATTTAAAAGAGCAAAACCCGCCGCTATTCCAAATAAGACCAGGTATCTGTCATTCTCAGTGTTTATATATTTCAGCACCAGCCATATGCACAGAGTCCAGAGAAAAATCTCAATATGAACCGGCTGAAACAAAAAGAAAGATCTCATAAAGAAAATAGCGAATGAAAGGCCGATAACCGCAACAATGGAGCCATATCGCGTGCTTCCCAGCTCTCTGGCTATGGAAGCAACAAGCAAAACCATCACACCGCTTAGCAGTGCCGGGAAGATACGAACCGCAAAAACCGAATGGTCAAAAACAGCCTGCAGAAGAAAGCTTATCCAGCCGATAAGCGGAGGCACTGTCTCATATCCTAAGGCAGGATGCTGACCCAGGGCAAAATAAAGAAGTTCGTCACGGTGAAACTCCAGATTATCGAAGAAAAGCAACCTGGCCAAGAAATTGAACAACGCAATTCCAATAATTACAAAATCCGCCTTCCTGAAATCACTCATATTATTATCCCATAACATATTGAACAAATATTGCATAAGTTATAAAATTAAGTATTGCAGAGTTAATTGCAATACTGTTATTATATCCGTAAAAGCAGGGATGAATTCTAAGACCATTGTCAGAAGAAATGTTTTTTTCTGAACTAAATTTAGCTTATATTTGTTTATTCCTATGTAAGAATAATTCTTATCTATGGCCACGGAAGAGATCAGGCTAAGGCTAAAGAAAAGCGGCCTGAGGATAACGCCTCAGCGCATGGCGGTTTTGGAGGCTGTGGAATGCCTGCAAAATCACCCTACTGCTGAAGATGTTATACAGTTTATAAGGCTGAAAAATCCCGATATAGCTACCGGGACAGTGTATAAGACTCTCGACACGCTTGTTGAAAAAGAGATAATAAAAAGAGTAAAAACAGAACGTGACACGATGAGGTATGATTCGGTCACCGCATGGCATCATCACCTTTATTGTATATATTCGGAACGCATCGAAGATTACTATGATGATGAACTGAACAGGCTTCTCACTGAGCACTTCAGGAAGAGGAGAATAGAAGGTTTTGACATTGAAGAAATCAAGCTTCAGATAATTGGAAAGTTTCCGGAGTGTAATCCAGACAAACATAATAAAAGTAAAAACTAAAACAGAAGACTATGGCACAAAAAGGAAGAGAGATTGTTAAAATGAACGTTGATGAGCTCATCACACTTTTAAACAAAGCCCTTGCCGATGAATGGCTTGCATACTACCAGTACTGGATAGGTGCCAAGGTTGTAAAAGGCCCAATGAAGGATGCCGTTATTGCGGAGCTTGACCTCCACGCAACGGAAGAATTATCGCACGCAGTATTACTGACAACACGTATAGTCCAGCTTGGAGGCACCCCCGTACTTTCACCTGAAAAGTGGATGAAGATAACCAACTGCGGTTATGATGCCCCTGAAGATCCTTATGTAGAAAAGGTGCTTGAACAAAATATCAAGGGTGAACAATGCGCAATCAAAGTGTACAACAAGCTTCTTGATATAACACGCGAAGGCGACCCCGTGACCTATAATATCATCCTTACAATTCTTTCCCAGGAAGTTGAGCATGAGGAGGATCTTGATGCACTCAGGGAAGACCTGGAGATGATGATGGCAAGAAAAGGTTGAGGCAAATTACGAATTGCGAGTTGCGAGTAGTGAGTTATGAGTTATGAATTGAACAGTTATAAATAATCTAAAACAACAGAAAATGGAAAACACACAGACTTATGCAATGCCACGAATCGGAGACAGTGCTCCTGATTTCAAGGCAATAACAACCCAGGGAGAGATCAATTTCCCTTCTGACTACTCAGGAAGCTGGGTGATACTCTTCAGCCATCCTGCTGACTTCACACCTGTCTGTACTTCAGAGTTCATGACTTTTGCTACCATGGCGGAGAAATTTGCAAAGGCAAATTGTAAACTTGTCGGTCTTTCTGTTGACGGTCTGTACAGTCATATAGCAT
>CAZGDJ010000059.1:0-12635 GCA_964524635.1 uncultured Rikenella sp.
CTTCTTCTGCAGACTTTTCAGTTAAGTCATCAATATTCTCCTTGTCAATTGTAATAATGACTGAGTGTCCACGTGTAGTGGCTACCTGTTCAATTTCGTGACCCATACGGCCGTATCCAAGTATAGCTATTCTCATTTATTCTGCAGCTTCAAGTTTAATTTTTACGGTTTTATCAAGATCCTTTTTATAATAGAAGGATCCGATGAAAAACAAAATGGCAGCCAGAACAAGCATAAACGGCAGAAGTGCCACTGCTTTTTCAATACTATAATTATCATACAGTTTTCCAATCACCAGAGGAGCTGTTGAGGCACCAAGAAGGTTTTGCACAACAACAGCTATAGCATAAGACATTGCTCTCAGTCCGGCATGAATAACATCCTGTGTAACTGCTGCAGCTGCCGGCAGAAAAGATGTAAGTGAAACACCAACAACCAGCCAGAAAACATATTGCAGCGTTCCCTTAGTGAACCATAATGCAATCATCAGGAACAGCGCTGTCACAAAACAGCTTATTGTCGGAAAAAGAAGACGAGCTCTCACATTTGTTTTTCTCCAGCGGTCAGCCAATATACCACCTATAGGGGCTCCCACAATTGCCAGTACCATCACTGCACTTGCCATGGTTCCTGCTTTCTCTACTGGCACACCACGTGTTACATGGAAGTAAGTTGAGAGCCAGGTTATCAGCGAGGTAGAAACAAAGATTACTGCTGCAAAACCAAAATATGTCAGGATAAGAGAAGGCCTTGAAAGGAATTCATGCACAATATCCCTGATTCTCATTTTGGTCTTGTTATTCTGACTGTCCGTAAAAGAGAGGTCGACAGTTTTATAGTCTTTCACAAAGAAAAATAGTATGGCAACAATTAAGCCCGGCAGTGCAACCAATCCGAACGCATGTTTCCAACCCAGTTTAGCAGCTATTATACCTCCAAGGAGCACCCCAATGGCTGTTCCAAGAGGTATTGAAGCATTCCAGAGACCCATCATCTTCGATCGCTTCTCCTGAGGGTAGAGACCTGAAATAACTGCAGTTCCACCAGGAGCATATCCTGCTTCTCCTAACCCTATCAGTGCCCTGGCAAGCACAAGCTGAACAAAATTGCCAGTTAGTGCACATAAAGCTGTAGCTAAACTCCATAATACTGCCATGATGCCTATGGTCTTCGTGCGTTTCCACCGGTCAACAAGTATTGATACAGGGAATGTGAGAAGAACAATAGCCCAATATACTGCAGAAACAAGAAGTCCGCTCTGGGTGTGTGAAATACCAAGGTCTTGTTCAATATTCACAAACATTGAAGTGACAACCATCCTGTCTATGTAGTCAAACATATACAGAAGGAAAAGCAGGATGAAAACATAATTTGAATAACTCTTTGAAAAGAGATACCCAGGGGGAATTGTTTTGTCTTTCATAGTTATTTTGGAGTTGCTTTCATAGTTTAACCAGGAGCTAAAGGTAAAATCATTTTTTTTATCTTGCACAGGTTAAAGTAAATCAATAACATGAAAAGAGCTGTTCTCACATTATTGATAATCATAACTATCATGTCAACAGGTTGTTCACAGACTGAAAAAGCTGATATCGTAATCACTGGCGCTCATATTCTGACAATTGACCATGACAATCCTTTTTCAGATGCTGTTGCAATAAAGGGAAGTTGCATTATTGCCATAGGTAGCAATGATGAGATTAGTAAGTATATTGACCCATCGGTGACAAGAATAATAGATGCCGGCGGCAGGATGGTGATGCCGGGTTTCAATGATGCTCATGCTCACTTCGGTCCGGTTGATCCTGACTATATTGAACTGAGGTATGTAACAGATCCTTCAGTGATTACAAAAAAAGTAAAAGCACAGGTCGCCGGCTCTGTAAAAGGTCAGCTCATTTACGGAGGACACTGGGAACATGAGATGTTCAGCACTCGTGAGTGGCCGACGAAGGATTTAATTGATCCCGTCTCACCTGATAATCCTGTTATGCTCCACCGGACTGACGGTCACAGCGTTCTTGTGAACAGCTTCGTTCTGAAGGCTTCAGGTATTACCTCAAAGACACCTGATCCCTTTGGAGGGGAAATAATGAAAGATCCTGTCACAGGAGAACCAACAGGTATTTTAAAGGAAAGTGCCATGGCACTAATAAAGACCGGTGAAGTAAGGATAAAGAGGTCTGCGGAGGAGGAGAAAAAAAGATCCTGGAATGGTTATCTCGTCGCTCTCAGACAAGCTGCGGAATATGGTGTCACTAGCATTCAGATACCAGGCAATGCTGACTTTGAAATGTATGAACGTATCATGTCAGAAGGTTTACTTACCTGCAGGATAGATATAGGTGGCGAACTGACATCTGATGCTTCCAGACTGACAAAATATGAGCGTCTTGGTGAGAAGTATCCAAGGTCCGGTAACTGGATCAGGTTTGGTTACCTCAAGGATTTCATGGATGGCACGCTGGGCTCTGCCACCGCAATGATGTTTGAACCATTTAATGATGAGCCTGATAAGAAAGGTCTTCCGCAGATGTCCTATGAGGAACTTGAGAAAAGAGTTCTGGCTGCTGACAAAAGAGGCTTGCAGATTGGCATACATGCTATAGGGCCTGAAGCAAATAACTGGATCCTTAATGCATATGAAAAAGCACGTGAGGTAAATGGCATCCGTGACAGCCGTCACCGGTCAGAGCATGCTCAGATACTTGTTGAATCCGACATACCAAGGTTTGCAGAACTGGGAGTTATTCCATCCATGCAACCAACTCATTGCATCACAGATAAACGCTTTGCTGAAAAAAGAATCGGGACCGAACGGTGCAGGTATGCTTATGCATGGAAAAGCCTGGCCGATGGAGGAGCTCAACTGGCATTCGGGACTGACTACTCTGTCGAACCGCTTAATCCTATGGAAGGTCTTTACGCTGCAGTGACACGTAAAGACAGAAAGGGTGAAGAGGGTGAAGGTTGGTTTCCGATGGAGAAACTTGCAATGCGGGAAGCAATTGAATATTATACACTTGGCTCAGCATATTCTCAATTTATGGAAGACCGGAAAGGTAAACTGAAACCAGGTTATCTTGCTGATATAATTATAGTTTCTGACGATCTTCTGACAGCACCTCAGGAAAAGATTATGATGATAAAGGTTGATTATACAATAGTTGATGGCAAGGTAGTGTTTGAGAGAAAAAAGTAATTACAATAATGATGAAAGGATTTTTATTGCCTCATCACGATCTCTGCCACAAAACTCCTCCTCAGCTTTAAAATCACCGCACACCTTAGGTCTGTCAGGTTTTTCCCATAAGCCACACCTGAAATCAGGAAGGAGATGAATACACCTCACCCCTGCCGGTTTTCCTTCAGGCATACCTGGTATGGGTGATGAGATTGACAATATTATGCAGCACACGCCACAGCCGTTACGACATTCCATTTGCTATCATATATAAAAATGAAACCCTGTCAGCTATTCAGCAAACAGGGAGTCATTGTTTCCTTAAACCAGTCTACTTGGTTTTGTCTTCAATCTTTGCTCCCGGAGCGTTTTTCTTAACTGAAGCAATGCCATTGTCACAGGCTGATTGTGAGCTGTACATCTCACTGCTGCCAATAACCTGGCCGTTTGTAGCTTTTAGGTTAAAATGGAATTTACCATTCTTTGCAGCTTTAGATTCAAACCTTTTAACATCAGCGGCATTCTTCATAACTGATTTAATGCCGTTCATGCACGATGGCTTTGAGGCATAGCCTTCGCTTGCAAGAATAACTTCACCGTTGGCGGCAAGAAGATTGAACTGAAACTCACCATTTTTTCTTTTTGAAACAACAAATTTTCCCATGATTACCGAGATTATTAGATGGTTAATTGTGTTACATATCTTCAAATATACAAAAAAACTGTATTAGTTTTACACAATCTGAATATTATGAGAATTGATATCATAACAGTACTGCCTGAATTATTACAGAGCCCTTTGAATGAGTCTATTATCAAGAGAGCCAGGGCAAAAGGCATTGTAGAGATCAATGTAATTAACCTCAGAGACTATTCTGATGACAGACATAAAAGTGTGGACGATTATGCATTCGGCGGCGGAGCAGGAATGGTTATGATGATTGAGCCGGTGTACAATTGTATTTCTCATCTGAAATCTCTAAGGTCTTATGATGAGATAATTTACACCTCTCCGGATGGCGAACCCTTTAACCAGAAAATTGCGAATAAGCTTTCAATGAAGGAAAATGTTATCATTCTGGCAGGACATTACAAGGGTATCGATCAACGGATAAGAGACAACCTGATAACTTGTGAAATATCTATCGGTGATTATGTTCTTACTGGCGGCGAGTTGCCGGCAGCAATAATTACTGATGCTGTTGTAAGGTTATTGCCTGGTGCTATATCTGATGCAGAGTCAGCTTTATCTGATTCATTCCAGGATGATCTCCTTGCTCCTCCCGTTTATACCAGACCGGCTGAATTCAACGGTTGGAAGGTGCCTGACATTCTTCTTGGAGGTAACACTCCCGAAATTGAAAAATGGCGCTTTGAACAGGCTGTAACAAGAACAAAACAAAAGAGACCTGACTTGTTTGATGAGGAATAGTGATTATATTCTTTCCTTTTGTCGTAAAAGCTTTGTAAAATTGTACCCTTAATTGAATAACCTAAATATCTGTTATGAAACCGAATTATTACATTGAGAGAGAAGAAAAGTACGGAGCCCACAACTATCACCCGCTGCCTGTAGTTCTTGACAGGGGTCAGGGACCTTTTGTGTGGGATGTTGAAGGAAAACGATATTATGACTTTCTCTCTGCATATTCTGCAGTAAACCAGGGTCACTGTCACCCGAAGATCACCGAAGCGCTAGTCAACCAGGCCCAGAAACTCACACTGACGTCAAGGGCATTTTTCAACTCGGTGCTTGGTGAATATGAGGAGTATATCACGAAATACTTCGGTTACGACAAGGTACTGCCAATGAATACCGGTGCCGAAGGTGATGAGACAGCTCTTAAACTGTGCCGCAAATGGGCATACCTGAAGAAAGGAATAAAAGAGAACCAGGCCAAGATAATCTGTTGCGAGGGCAACTTCCACGGACGCACTATAACCATCGTCTCAATGTCAACAGATCCTGACGCAAGGAAGGATTATGGTCCTTTCACTCCTGGTTTTATTACTATTCCCTATAATGACATCGCAGCGCTTGAAAAAGCTCTTGAAGATCCGAATGTAGCCGGATTCCTTGTTGAACCTATCCAGGGTGAGGCAGGTGTTTATGTTCCTGATGATGGATACATTAAGAAGTCTTATGATCTGTGCAGGAAACATAATGTACTCTTTATAGCAGATGAGGTGCAGACAGGTATTGCGCGTACAGGCAAGCTGCTGGCATGTGATCACGAAGGCGTTCGTCCTGACATCCTCATCCTTGGTAAAGCATTGTCAGGTGGTGCAATGCCTATATCTGCCGTTCTTGCTGATGACGATATAATGCTGACAATAAAGCCGGGAGAACATGGATCAACCTTCGGCGGAAATGCCCTGGCAGGCAAGGTAGCCATTGCTGCATTAGAGGTCATTAAAGAAGAGAAACTGGCTGAAAAAGCCGAGAAACTGGGGAAAATATTCCGCGATGAGATGAAGACATTCAAATCTGATATGATTGAGCTTGTAAGAGGTAAGGGTCTTCTGAACGCTATTGTCATCAGACCTAAGAATGGCAAGGAAGCCTGGGATGTATGCCTTGAAATGATGGAAGAGGGAGTGCTTGCAAAACCGACTCACGATCATATTATAAGGTTTGCGCCTCCGTTGGTAATAACCGAAGAACAGCTTCGTGATGCAATCGGAAGAATTCAGAAAGCAATACGTAAATTCGAATAACTAACTAATAATCCTGCTTTAAGGCTGACCATTTGTCAGCCTTTTTTGTTATATACATTATATTAACATCCTGATAAAAGATTTCTATTTTTAGCAAACTAATAATTAGCGAATGAGACCTTCAATATTATATGTCATTATCCTGATGCTATCGCTTTCGTCATGTGCCGGAATAAAGTACAGTAATTCAATTAAGGAAGCAGAGCTTATTTCACATGTCAGGTACCTGTCCTCAGACAAACTGCAAGGCAGGTTACCGGGTTCTGAAGGTGATATCCTGGCCCAAAATTACATCAGGGAGGAATTGTCCGGAGCAGGATTAGTGCCTTTCATCAGAGACGGACTTCAAAGATTTGAAATACCATTCTCGGCCGAGGCCGGCCCTGACAATAAGCTTTCATTTGACGGGTCTGACTTTATTCAGGGCAAAGATTTCACTGTCATGTCATTATCATCAAACAGCTCACTGAAAGCAGAAGTAGTATTCGCAGGTTATGGTTTCAGCGTCGAAAATGATTCGATATTGTGGAATGATTATGCTGGCAGGGAAGTAAAAGGGAAATGGGTCATGATGCTCCGGGGTTATCCTGAATCAGACACCAGATCATCTTATTATGAATCATTTAGCTCTGACAGAGCAAAGATTCTGTCTGCAAAAGATAATGGTGCCGGTGGAGTGGTACTGGTCTCAGGTGAAGAATGGGATAACGCTGATATTCTTGACGAACCATCCACTGAAGCCACCTCAACAGGTATTCCGGTTATTCAAATAAAAAGATCCCTGGCTGATTCATTGCTTAATAGAACAGGAAGAACAATCAATGATATTGAGAACGAGTTAAACTCAAACCCGACTTCATACAGCTTTCATACAGAAAAAGTCATATCTGCCGAGACAGAAATAATTTCAAAGAATGAGACAACTGCAAATGTAGTTATGAAGCTTGATGGTGCTGATAAAAATAATGAATATGTGATTGTAGGGGCACACTTTGATCATCTTGGAACCGGAGGGCAGGGATCCGGTAGCCGTGCCGTCGATACCACAGGCATTCACCATGGTGCAGATGATAACGCCTCCGGTGTAGCATTAATGATTGAACTGGCTGAGAAATTATCCGATAAGAGGCATAAAACCGACAGAAACATCATTTTTGTCGCCTTCACAGCTGAGGAGAAAGGGCTGCTTGGATCAAAATATTTTGTTGAGAATATGGGTATCAAGCCTGAAAATGTAAATCTCATGGTAAACCTTGACATGGTCGGCAGAATGAAAGAGGGCAACGGGCTTCAGATTAGTGGCGTGGGCACTGCAGAAGGTCTTATTGACACAGTGCGTTCAATGAATGATACTACTATTTTGAATCTAAACTTCACAACCGAAGGTTATGGACCTTCCGATCATACTTCTTTTTATGGTAAGAATATTCCGGTACTTTTTATAACCACCGGTGCTCATCTTGACTACCATACACCTGACGATACATATGACAAGCTTAATTATGAAGGCATGGTGAAGACTGGTGACCTTGTCTGTGACATAGTAAAACATGCAGCAGATGAGCCTGCCAGGCTTGCCTTCAGGGAAGCCGGACCTAAAGTTCAGATGCAGGGAATGGGAAGAAGATTAAAAGTGACACTTGGCTTTATGCCCGATTTTGCAGGCAATGTTAAAAACGGTCTCAGAGCTGATTTTGTCACCCCGGGGAAACCAGCAGCAGTTGGCGGGATGATTAAGGGCGACATTATTGTGGCTATTGATAATAAGCCTGTTAACGATATTGAAGAGTACATGTTCAGGCTCAGCCAGTTGAAATATGGCCAGACTGTTATGGTTGATATAATAAGAAACGGCAAACGCGAAATTCTTTTGATACAGTTGTAATATATTAATATTCAGGACTATATGAAAAACACTCTTCTCTGGCTGGCAGCTATTTTGATAACTGTTTCTGCTGCATATTATCAGCGGGTAACCGGCCCCACTTACCCGAAAAAAACAGAAGTCACCATTAACGGAGAACAGTATGTTTTTCACCTTAAACGCAGTCAGACCAACACTCATACCTGCAATATCAAACTTGAGATCCCGGAAGAGATATCCGGTATACTATACTATAAAAGATTTCGCATTGATGAGGAATGGGCCTCTGTCAGAATGATCAGGGATGAGCATTTTTTAGCCGGAGAACTTCCCTCCCAGCCTGCTGCAGGCAAACTTGAATATTATATTGCTCTTTCAGGCCAATCAGGAAACATTATTAATGTCCCGTCAGAAAACCCGGTTGTAATAAGGTTTAAAGGCAATGTGCCTGCGGCTGTCATGATACCTCATATCCTTGTCATTTTTATTGCCATGCTGTTATCAAACCTGGCAGGACTTATGGCAGTTTTTAAAAGTGACAGGCAGAAAAAATTTGGCATATGGGCTTTCTGTTGTCTCACTTTTGGGGGAATGATTCTTGGACCGCTTGTCCAGAAATATGCATTTGGAGATTTCTGGACAGGAGTACCTTTCGGGTGGGACCTGACAGATAATAAGATGCTGATTGCTTTTATTGTCTGGCTCGTCGCAATACTGATGAACCGTAAACGTGAGAAGCCTGGATGGACTATTGCAGCGGCACTGATTGTATTGATAATCTTCTCTATTCCCCATAGTCTTTTTGGCTCAGAGCTGAATTACGTTACCGGTGCTGTTACACAGGGCTGACAACTTTTTTTTCTCCTCTCGCCGCTTTTTTTTATCTTGGATGCAGCATTAATATTTTACCCACGTCATTGCATTGAATAGTTCAAATACGTGGGTGCAGCGTCATACATATTCGAAACAGATCTTGACAAAAAGATGGAAAATGCTGAAGCCGCATTCAGGAATATACACCAGGACATAATAGACGGCTGTATAGCCGGAGACCAAAAGGCTCAGTTTCAGGTGTATAAGCTTTACTACAAGGCAATGTATAACACAAGCCTGCGTATCGTGAACGACACAATGGAAGCTGAAGACGTGATGCAGGAGGCATTCCTCTCAGCCTTTGAGAAGATAAACACGTATTCCGGTACTGTCAGTTTCGGCGCATGGCTGAAGAGGATAGTGGTGAACAGGTCACTAGATGCCCTGGGAAGACGTAAAGCGATCTTTGAAGATATTGATAGTCACACAGGTATCCGGGATCACAGCCCTGATGAGAGCCTTTATAATGAGGAGCTCCAGACTAAAGTTGAGGAGATTAAGGCAGCAATAGAACAACTGCCTGAAGGATACCGGGTGATACTCTCTCTCTACCTTATCGAGGGTTATGACCATGATGAGATAGCAGATATGCTCCACATCTCAAGCAGCACCTCCAGATCACAACTCTCGAGGGCAAAGCAGAAGCTGGTGAGCGAATTGAAGAACAGAAAAAATTTTGTGTTATGAATAGTTTAGAAGAAATATTCAGGAAGGAAAGAGGAGCTTTCGATGATCGTGAACCATCAGATGGTCACTTCGAGAGATTCACATTTAAACTAGCTACCCGCCTCCACACAGTGAGAACCAAGAGGAGTATTGTGCCATACCTGGCAAAAGCCGCAGTGGTAACATTGCTCGTAACTCTCTCATCACTCTGGTCTTATGACCACTTCATCAAACCCAATCTAAAAAGGTCTATGACTCTGAGCGAGGTATCTCCAGAATATCGTGAGGTGGAGAGTTATTATGTAACACAGGTCAATTATATGGAAAAAGAGTTTTCAGATCTTGACCTGGAAAACAATCCCGAGCAGAAAGAGATAATGCAGCAGGAGCTCAGAAGTATGGATTCAATATACGTGGAACTAAAAAAAGACCTGAAAAAAAATCCTGATGACCAGCGCATAATTAATGCGATGATAAAACATTATCAGACCAAGATTGAAATAATGAGCTATATACTTGAACAGCTCAAACAGATGAATACCGAAATAGAAAATCCAAGCAGCCATGAAAAAGTTACTATTTAAGAAGGGTCTCGCCACCCTGACGATGTGCCTCTTTGCGGTCACACTGACAGTATCTGCAGAAGAGGTTAAGAAGGAGTACCACAGGGAGATGGCTCCGAGTGATAACACGACACTGACCGTTATAAATAAATTCGGCGGAGTTGTGACAGAGACATGGACGGAAAAGAGAATAGTTGTCGATGTCGTTGTAACTGTTGATCATCCTTCATCAGAGAAAGCACGGAAGATACTGGATATGATAGATATAGTATTTTCCGAATCAGGTGGAGACCTTACTGCAGAAACTGTCTTTAAGGACGACTTCTCAGATTTCAGATGGGGTGGTGACAATAACAAATTCAGTATCAATTATAACATTAAAATGCCGGCATCCATCAACCTCAGCGTGACCAACAAATACGGGAACACAGATATAGATGAGGTATCAGGTCTTACCAACCTGTCAGTAAAATATGGCAATCTTAATGTGCATAAACTGTCAAGAGGTAACATGAAACCATTGAACAACATCGTTGTAGCCTACGGCAAAGCAACTGTGGACGCAATGGGTTGGGCTGAGATCAATGCACGTTACTGCGGACAATTCAATATCGAAAAAGCCTCTGCATTACTTGTGGACAGCAGGTATTCAAAGGTTTCAATCGGTGATGTAAGCTCTCTGGTATGTGAAAGCAAATATGACGGTTACAATGTCAGCAATGCAAATAACATTGTCGTTTCAAGTGGCTATACAAACCTCAACTTTGGAACAATTACAAAGAAGCTGGAAGTAGAAACAAGGTACGGGAACCTTTCTGTTGAACGCATACCTGCAGGTTTTGAGAAGGTTTCAGTTGAAGCAGGGTATTGTGCAGTCAGACTCGGAATAGATCCGGCAGCATGCTATATGCTTAATGCCGAATCCTCATATGGAAGCATAAAAGTTGATGATGCTATCTTCTCACCTGTTAAAAGAATCATAGGCAACACCTCAACGGAACTAGAAGGCAAGGTAGGCGGATGCAGTAATCCTGCTGCTATTGTGTCAGTAGATGCATCTTATGGCTCAGTGAAACTATATTAAACAAACTGACTATATTTTTTGCTCAAAAGTCCCGCATAAGCGGGGCTTTTTTTATCTGCCTGATTCTCCGGGTATTCCAAACTGAGCTCTTTCAGTCTCCCCGGTAAAGATAAAAATACCATGCCGGCCATCAGAGGTGCAGAAGCCCCGATACATACCTTCAGAATTGAAAGGCATTGAAATATTGCCTTTACAGTCAACAGCTATCACACCTCCGGAGCCACCGGCTTTTACGAGCTTGTCCTTTACCACCAACCTTGCTGCAGAATCAAGTGTTAAACCCTTATACTCCATCAACGCAGATATATCATGCGCAACAGTGTACCTTATAAAGAATTCTCCATGTCCGGTGCATGAGACAGCGCATGTGTTGTTGTTTGCATAGTTGCCGGCACCAATAATCGGGGTGTCACCGATACGATTATATTTCTTGTTGGTCATCCCTCCTGTTGATGTGCCGGCTGCAATATTGCCTCTCAGGTCAAGCGCCACGCATCCTACTGTGCCATGTTTATCATTTTCAAGAGCAACCTGTAGTTGTCTGTATCTCTCATCAGTGTAAAAGTAAGAGGGATCAACTACCTCGAGGCCCATCTCTGATGCAAATTCTGATGCGCCTTTGCCTGATAAAAGAACATGAGGTGAGAATTCCATAACCTTGCGGGCTGCAGAAATCGGATTTTTAATGTCAGTCACGCATGCAACAGCTCCGGCAGCCATGTTGCTGCCATCCATGATTGAAGCATCCATTTCATTGTGGCCTTCATGTGTAAAGACAGCTCCTTTACCTGCATTGAATAATTGGCAGTCCTCCATGATCCTGATTGTTTGCTCCACAGCATCAAGAGCAGCGCCTCCATTACTGAGTATGGCGGCGCCGGTGTCAAGCGCTGCCTGAAGGGCCTTCCTGTAGTTCACCTCAGCCTCCGCAGAAAGACGGTCACGTGTGATGACACCGGCGCCGCCATGTATTACAATTGCCCACCTGGTATCATTCTCCATGTAAGCTTCCGTTTGTTTCGTTCCTGTTTGCCTGCACGACACCATCGCGATAAATGCAACAAGACAATAACAGAATATACCTTTCATTTCTGCCACCCGTTTTTAAGTTTTATGCAATTTACAGTTTTAAACAAAAAGGCATTCCTAAAGGACTGACTGAGTTAGTTTATCCAGTCAATAATCCTGGAAGGCAGTATGTATCTTATTTGGAATCAGTCAGGAAGGAGAAGATTTATCTCCTGTATTGATTTTATAGCCCGGTCAGAGAAGAAGTCTGCTGCCGGAAAAATGGAAAACCTGCCGGCACCTTCCTCATTCCCCCTGTAAACAAGAAGAAACTCCTGCTGATCATTCCTGTTAACTATCTCGCTAAGGGTGAAAGCCGATCTGTATCCGTCAATTCCTGCCACAACCACCAGACAATGTCTCAACGCATCCTGAGAAAGATCATAGCTTCCACCCAGCACGTCAGATAGCTTGACACCCGTAAAAGGAGTAGTGCCATGTATACCTTTTCCACGGCCATAAAAGACTGTATTATAAGTATATACTATACTATTTTTGGGAAGTTTTGTAATCCCGGTCTTAAGAACCCCGTTGATCTTGAGATCAATATTTCTACAGTACATTGGGGTCATCTCTTTCTTAATGTGATAGTTGCAGTCGAGCGATCTGACAGTT
>CAZGDJ010000060.1:0-12616 GCA_964524635.1 uncultured Rikenella sp.
TTGTGATCTGAAAGTAGTAAGGATGGAAGGATGGCGCCGGAACTCTCTTTTCCGTGAGACAGGGCTCCCATGGGTACTGCCATCACCCAATATGCCCACACAGGAGACGGCAGTAGTTTATCCCGGAACGGTTCTTGCTGAAGCTCTGAACATATCTGAAGGACGCGGCACCGTTATTCCTTTTGAACTTACCGGAGCGCCTTTCATTAATGCAGATAAACTGCTAAAAGAGCTGAAAGACAGAAAGTTATCAGGATGCAGCTTCAGGATACATGATTTCATCCCGACATTCAATAAGTACACAGGTGTATATTGTCATGGAATACAGATACATGTAACAGATACCAAAGTGTTCAGACCTGTTGTGACAGCTCTTCATCTTTTTGATGCAATTATAAAAACATCTCCTGCTGAAAGCCTATCTTTCAACCCACCTCCTTACGAATATGAATATAACCTGATGCCTTTTGATATCCTCTCAGGAGACAGCATGATGCGTGAGGTACTGCAAAAAAGTGGTTCCTTAAGCCATGAAGTTTCGAGATGGGATAATGAGATTGAAGTATTTCAAAATGAGTTCAGACAAATGGCGTTGTATAAGGAATAAGTTACATCAGGACTTTCAATAACTTCGCATGAACTGATATATAGCTGTATTTCTGACAGATATAAATGCGAATATGTGTTTAAAATGTTCTGATTAATCCCTTCGTCAGCGAACCGGGGGAAGTAAGCTATATGCAGGACTATTGTCTTGTCTGGGCAAAAATTGTATTTTCACTGCGCTAAAAGATATCAAAAAGTCCTGTTTTGCCTCCTATGTTGTTTTCTGACACTTATAAAACCATAACATCCGAAGCCCATGGATTATTTAAGGATCGAGGCAGCAGGTTTATTGCTATCGCCATTCCGGTCACCTCACAGGATGAAATAAAATCAAAACTCGATGCTCTTCGGAAAGAGTATCATGATGCGCGTCATCATTGCTACGGCTGGGTTCTCTCACCTGACCGGCAGTCATTGCGGGTTAATGATGACGGTGAGCCTTCAGGAACAGCCGGTAAACCCATCCTTGGCCAGATTAATTCCAGGGACCTCACCAATGTTCTTGTAGTGGTAATCAGATATTTCGGTGGCACCCTTTTAGGCGTCAGCGGATTGATAAATGCATATCGCACTGCTGCTGATGATGCTCTCACTAATGCGCACATTGTTGAAAAGAAAATAATGCAGGTATGGCAGATAACTTTTCCGTATCTTTCAATGAATGATGTAATGAAAGTACTTAAAGAAGAAGGATGTGATCAAAGTGGCCATGACTTTGGCAATGAGTGTATTGTTGAGATCTCGATGAGATCATCAACTTCTGATCAGATTATGAACCGGTTACATAAAATTTCAGGACTGAAGGCTGATTGGCTGAGAACGGTATAGCATATTTAGTTTTCAATACTTTTAAACACCCCTGCCATCAGTACAATACTTGTAATAACTTTGTTGTACAAGGATTATCAAAACCTATCTCTTAATGAACTCCAGAAGTTTAGTATCAATAGATGATCTCTCAACTGATGAGATCCTTAAGATTCTTGAACTAGCCTCAGAATTTGAAAAGAATCCCGTTCAGGATATTCTCAAAGGCAAGTTGGTAGCGACACTCTTCTTTGAGCCCTCTACCCGCACACGTCTGAGCTTTGAGAGCGCGGTCAATAAACTGGGAGGGAAAATAATAGGATTTACCGATGCGTCAAGTTCAAGTGTATCCAAGGGAGAGACCCTGAATGACACCATCAGGATGGTAAATAACTATGCAGACCTTATTGTGATGCGGCATCCCATAGAGGGAAGTGCCAGGTATGCAAGTGAGATTTCAACAGTACCTGTAATTAATGCCGGAGATGGTGCAAACCAGCATCCCACACAAACCCTTCTTGACCTTTATTCAATACTAAAGACCCAGGGCAAACTTGACAAATTGAACATATGCATGGTGGGAGACCTTAAGTATGGAAGAACTGTACATTCGCTTCTGATGGCCATGTCAAGATGGAATACCTTTTTCAATTTTGTTGCTCCTGAAGAACTGAAAATGCCCGACGAGTATAAGCTCTATCTTGAGAACCACGGATTGAAGTATCACGAAACACCTGATCTCTCAGAAGTTATTGACCAGGCAGATATTGTGTACATGACACGCGTGCAGAAAGAGCGCTTTTCAGATCCTATTGAATATGAGAAAGTTAAGAATGCATATGTTCTTCATGACTATATGCTGGCAAATACAAAAAACGGAATGAGGATATTGCATCCCTTACCCCGGGTCAATGAAATAAATACTGATGTGGACTCCAGTGTTAAAGCCTATTATTTTGAGCAAGCCCTTAACGGCGTCTTTACAAGGCAGGCGATAATCTGCTCTTTACTTGGAATAAAACAATTATCATGAAAAAGATTAATGATCCAAAACAATTACTTGTCAGTGCGATAGAAAGCGGTACTGTTATTGACCATATTCCGGCAAGCACATTGTTCAAAGTCATAAAGATTCTGGGGCTTGATAAAATACAGAATCAGATTACTTTCGGAACAAATCTTGAGAGCAAGGCAGATGGCAGAAAAGCCATAATAAAAATAACCGGCAAATTTTTTGAGGATGATGACATTAACAGGATTGCGCTTGTTGCTCCCAAAGCAAAACTGAATATAATAAAAGATTATGAAGTTATCGAGAAAAGAGTAGTGGAGGTTCCTGACACTATTACATCAATAGCCAAATGCATGAATCCTAAATGCATTACTAATTTTGAAAAAGTAACTACAAAGTTTAAAGTTGTCTCAAAAAAACCACTTGCTCTTAAATGTCATTATTGTGAGAAAATCACTGACCAGGAGCGTTTGGAAATCATCTGAGACGATCGTAAGATTTTACCAGCAGGTCATCTTTAAGAATGCTTCTGTAAGCAAGCCATGCCAATATAGCATTTATCAGAGGAAAAAGTGCCTTTATCTTCCACAGCAGGGTTATATTTATCTTCCGGTCAAACATAAATACATAGAATGCTCCGAGGATAAAAGTTCCCAGTGAGAGAAGGAGAATCAGCATAACAGCTCTCATCTGCCATTTCCTCCTTTTATACAGGAAAATTGAAATCAGAGTCAGTAACGGTACGATAGCAATCAATACAGACAAAGGCCAGAGCCTTTGCAAAGACTCACCCCCGGCTTTACCGAGCCCGGAAAAGCTGACAGAAAAAAGAGTACCCATGCCATCATCTAAAACAATCAGGTCACCGGTCAGCATAAGGCATGCTAACACCAGACATGCAAGTAAAAATAAAGTCTGAATTCTTTGTATCATATTGTGTTAATGTTACTTGGATTGAAACATCTTTTTCACATTCTGGTAATCAAGATAATACAAAATCTTCAAAGAGATACTATTAGTCTGAGGCATTGAGAAGAGATCATGAAAATTGACAAATACATTATTAATAATATAATCCCCATCAGAATATACTGAATTCTTCCACACGAGAGACATTTCGCTTCCCGGTGTAAAGCGCCAGGTATATATCATATCAATATTAAAGAAATTTGAGTTTCTGTTTGTGGTTCCGGAGTATGCTGATGACAGCAATCCTCCGTCTTCCTGAAGAATAAAATATTCCCCGTCATAAAATGCTCTTGACCAGTAATGACGACCTCTCAGGGAAAGATATGAAGCTGCATTAAAAATATAAGAACCAGACAATGTATTTACTAAAGTGGCCAGATTTCTCTTTCCGAAATAGATTTCGTCACCCGTACCCTTGTCAACAAATCCAATATCATTGAAATCCCGGAAAAAATCAAACGAATAATTAAGTGAGAACCTCCTGCTAATCTTGTACTGAGGTTGCAATGACCAGGAAAAAGATCTCTGGTTAAATTCTGACCAAAGCTTTGAACAGGAAGTCTGGATCAGGATATAGAACTTTTTGCTCATATCGGTATCCATTCTGAAATCAAGATCCAGTGCTTTAGGTTTATGGTAGAACATTGACATATCTTCAGTACGGGGTTCAAAAAAGTCATTCTCACCTTTTGGCATATATTCTGCTTCCAGAGAAAAAGACCAGTAATTCATCAACACAATCATCGACTCAAGTCCAAATCCCATCGCTGTGAAAGCACGTGGACTGAAAAGCTGCTGGTAGCCAAAAAAAACCTCTGTACTCGTATTCATCAGTTTTCCAACAGGTTCAAATGTATTGTATGATACGAATACCATATTATCTATCTGGTTGTTGTTTCTTAGATACCCCATGTCATTGGGATCAAATCTGTCAGACATTACTGAAAAGTAATATTCAGCTCTGAAGGCTCCTCCACTTTTTCCCATTGTAAGATTCAGTGAGTGTCCCAGGTCAGCTTTCGCACCTGTGAAGTACTTCTGGCTTATGGTAGCACTGCCTTCAATTGAATACAACTTGTTATTAGTCTGCAGCAGAGTACTTACATTGGATACATTGGCAGTATAAAAATTTTCATCCTTCGTTCCAGATCTCAAAACATTGGTGTTAGAAAAACTGACAAAAGAGTTATTCCTGAGGCTTTGGTCTACGACAAGCATATTATAATTGGTCAGTGGCTCTGTCCGGATTCTTCTTGTTTCATTTGTAACCGTATTTTTGACATCAGCCCATACCGGGCCTGTAATAGCATTGAAAACTCCAACTCCCAGCCCATTCTTAAGCCTGCCTGACAGCTTGGTTGCATTTATAAGACTTACTTCGGTAGGATTTCTGGTGATTATTTCGTTTGATTCAAGAAGACCATAAACATTGTCAACCAAATGAGGTGTTCCTCCTACCCTTCTGGAGTAGAAAATTTCTCCTTTGTTGAACAATTCTGTTCCCTCCATGAAAAAAGGTCTCTTCTCGTTGTACTGTATCTCATAGGGCGTAAGATTCAGGACATGATCATCCGACTGCACCTGCCCGAAATCAGGTATCAGTGTGGCATCAAGTGTAAAGCTCTCACTCAGGCCTAGTTTGATATCCAGACCTCCATTGTATGATGTGCCTACTCCTTCTACTTCAGAGACTTTCTCAAGGTAACCTGACAAATAAGGTGTCAGGGAGAGACGCAGAGGTGGTTTGATATTCCTGATACCTGTCATTACGCCAAGGTGTGCTATAGTGGATCCGATTTCCTTTGAGACATAATTCCATGAAGATGTCTCTCTTGAGCGTCTTACCTCACGCCAGAAATTTATTCCCCACGTCTGGTTTTCCGATTTTGGGAACCTGAGCGCTGAATAAGGTATTCTGATCTCAGCGCTCCATCCTGAATCTGTGATGCTGGTTTTGCTCTCCCATACAGCATCCCATGTATCATCATGGTAAAAACTCTGAGAGGTCTGAAGTTTATTGTCAATCTGCACATTGGATGCCGAAACTTTGAACAGTTCACCATTTAGTCCGTCATTGAAGGGTGACAATTCAATATAAAAATGATCGGCATTCAGATTCTGGGCATCACGCGATCCGAGCT
The DNA here is from genome assembly GCA_964524635.1 of uncultured Rikenella sp. Classification (GTDB taxonomy): domain Bacteria; phylum Bacteroidota; class Bacteroidia; order Bacteroidales; family VadinHA17; genus SR-FBR-E99. Next base: position 5,536 of record CAZGDJ010000060.1, read on the forward strand.
CCAAAAAGATGCTGTCCGGATGAGTGTCATACATGATTGCACTGATATAGAGAGCATTATCATCATATAACACTCTTACCTCAGTGCTGTACTTTGATGGGATCCCGCTGTAAGGAGCGTACATTACAAAATCAGAAGCAGCAACTGCATTTTTCCATTCCCCTTCGTTAATAATGCCATCAATTTTCGGCGATGTTTGTGTTCTTACTGCGACAATGTTTTTCTTCTGCAAGCCATTATCCTCTTGAGGAATTGCAGAACCGGAAAGTGAAGAAACACTCAATAGAAGAGCGAGAAAAGCAAAAAGCTTCTTTAAAATACAACCCCAAATGGTCATCTTAATACAAATGTATGTTTAACGCAAACCGCAAAAATACCTTAATACTTTGCATTAAGCCTGATTTAGGCCAGATTAACAATCCTTAACAGCAAGGTATGAAAAATTTTCAATGAGGTCAGATGTACAATTTTTGTATTTTTGCAGCTTACTATTTAAATGAAATGAAGCAGACAGAATTAATTACAAACAAGGATGGATCAATTTTCCATTTGCACCTTTTACCGGAAGATATTGCTGACAGGATCATTCTTGTTGGTGATCCGGGGAGAGTTGAGATGATAGGGCAGATGCTTTCTTCGGTCAGGGTGAAAAAGAGCAACAGAGAATTTGCCACAATAACAGGATCTTTTAATGACTCTGAAATAACAGTTGTGTCTACCGGAATTGGTACCGACAATATTGATATTGTAGTTAATGAGCTTGACGCACTTGCAAATATTGATTTGAAGACACAGGAGGTTAAAGATGACCCCCGATCATTGACTTTTGTTCGCATTGGCACGTCTGGTGCTCTTCAAAAAGAGCTGGCAGTCGGTTCATTTGTTGCGACCGGAAAATCAATTGGTTTTGATGGTCTGATTCATTTCTATGAAGGTTACGAGTGGTGTCTGGATCATGGTTTTGCAGATGCGCTGACTCAATATCTTGAATGGCCCGACACTTTGGCATATCCTTATGTCGTTGATGCCGATCAGTATCTGCTTGATACTGTTGCTGCCTCAATTACAAAAGGAGTGACAATCTCCGCTCCGGGCTTCTATGGCCCTCAGGGACGCAGACTCAGACTGGAACCATTTGACATCGAACTAAATGACAAAATCGCAGAGTTCAGTTATATGGGTGCCAGAATCACTAATTTCGAAATGGAAAGCTCGGCTATTTACGGGCTGTCGAAAATGCTTGGTCATAAAGCTTTGACAACCTGTGTTATAATTGCCAACAGGGTCACCGGACAGTTTATTGATGATTACAAACCTGCGATAAGGGATCTGGCGCAAAAAATCCTGGAAGAGCTCAGCAGGTGAAGACTTCTATTATCTCTCTCAGTATAGCTTCTGCAGCTTTCCCATCACCGTAAAATGCTGGATAAAGCAGAGACTCTTTGTTGTTAATATAATATTGCCATGCTTCTGATATCTTTTTAGGATCAGCATCTGCAAGTATCGCTGTTCCATTCTTCACAAGCTCAACCCATTCCGTCTCTTTCCGAAGGACAATGCAAGGTTTTGAAAAGAAGTGGCTTTCCTTCAGCACACCACCCGAATCGGTAAAAATCAGCCTGGCTTTTTTCTCAAGCAGGATCATTTCAAGGAATGATACCGGCTTGACAACTCTGATATACTCTGAATTATTCATTTCAGAATAAAGGCCGGGAGTTTTATTTCGCAACGCGATTAGAGTCCTGGGGTGAAGTGGCATTACCATTACAATTTTGCTTTTCTCAGAAATATCTTTCAGAGTGGCGAAAATTGATGAAAGGCGCTCAGTATCATCAGTATTCATATCACGATGTATGGTAACAAGTATATACTTTTCCTCCTCCAACCCCATTTGCTGAAGAAAACCACCTTTTTTCCTTTCAGCCAGATCAGCATAGAAAAGGCTGTTATCATACATTATATCACCTGTCAGGAAAATCCTTGGATTGTTAATCGAGTAAGGCGCCACATTCTCAGGATGAAATCCTTCACTCATGAGATTCTTGAAGGCTGTGTTGGTAGGGGCAAAAAGAATCGTGGAAGAATGGTCAGCCATTATACGATTCAGTTCTTCAGGCATTGCTTTGTTAAAAGATCTCATGCCTGCCTCAATATGCACAACGGGGAAGTGTTGTTTTGATGCTGCAAGTGCTGCTGCAAGGGTGGAATTAGTATCTCCGTAGATCAGAACACAATCAGGATTCTCATTAAGAAGGACTTCCTCCAGACGTTGAAGTATCAGGCCCGTCTGTTGCCCGTGTTTACCGGACCCTACCTGCAGGTTATGGTCAGGCATTCTTATTTCAAGTTCATCAAAGAAAACTGCCGAAAGTTCACGATCATAATGCTGCCCGGTATGTACTATGACTTCCTCAATAATATTTGAAAAACCACCGGCAATAGCCCGGCTGATAGCTGAAGCTTTAATGATCTGGGGTCTTGCCCCTACAACATTAACAACTTTCAGTTTTTTCATTTAGCATAATTTACAGCCCTGGTCTCTCTTATCACAGTTATTTTAATCTGCCCGGGATATGTCATCTCGTTCTGTATTTTTCGTGCAATTTCAAATGAAAGGTTTTCTGTGTCCTTATCAGATACTTTGTCCGCTCCTACTATTACCCTCAGCTCTCTGCCGGCCTGTATGGCATATGTTTTCGTAACACCCGGATATGAAAGAGCGAGAGACTCAAGCTCGTTAAGACGTTTAATATAAGATTCTATCACTTCTCTTCTGGCTCCGGGACGGGCACCTGATATAGCGTCACAGACCTGAACAATAGGCGCTATCAAAGTAGTCATCTCAGTCTCGTCATGATGTGACCCAATAGCATTGATAACCTCAGGCTTCTCTTTGTATTTTTCTGCCAGTTTCATACCGAGAACTGCATGTGGAAGCTCCGGTTCGTCATCCGGCACCTTGCCAATGTCATGTAAAAGCCCTGCCCTTTTTGCAAGTTTGGGATTAAGTCCCAACTCCGATGCCATTATTGAACAAAGGTTGGCGACCTCGCGTGAGTGTTGCAGCAAGTTCTGTCCATAAGATGAACGGTATTTCATCTTGCCAACCAGTCTGATGAGTTCCGGGTGAAGGCCATGAATACCAAGATCAATTGCAGTTCTTTTTCCTATCTCAATAATCTCTTCTTCAACCTGTTTACGGGTCTTCTCAACTATCTCCTCTATACGGGCCGGGTGTATGCGGCCGTCAGTAACAAGCTGGTGTAAAGCCAGTCTGGCTATCTCACGGCGCACAGGGTCAAATGCAGAAAGCACAATTGCCTCCGGTGTATCATCAACAATTATCTCCACACCTGTAGCTGCCTCCAGTGCCCTTATATTACGTCCTTCTCTTCCAATGATACGTCCTTTGATCTCATCAGAGTCAATATGGAAGACTGTGACGGCATTTTCAATGGCTGTTTCTGCCGCAATCCGTTGTATTGCCATAACGACAACGCGTTTGGCCTCTTTTGTGGCAGTCATTTTAGCATCATCCAGTATCTCATTAATGTATGACATCGCTCCTGTCCGGGCTTCTTCCTTGAGCGACTCCATGAGCTGGTTTTTAGCTTCCTCAGCTGAAAGTCCTGATATTGTCTCCAGCTGTTCCACCTGCTGACGATGCATTTTTGAAACCTCTTCTGATTTCTTCTCCAGCAGTTCCATTTGCTGGGTCATACTCTCTTTTATTGCATCGGCCTCATTCTTTTTGCGTTGTGTCTCTTCAAGCTTCTGTGACAGAGCTACCTCTTTTTGTTTTACTCTGTTCTCCGCCTGGCTAACGCGGTTATTCCTTTCGTTAATTACCTTTTCATGCTCGGCTTTCAGTTGCAAAAAGCGTTCTTTGGCCTGCAATATCTTCTCTTTCCTTATTACCTCAGCCTCAGCTTCAGCATCTGCGATAACTCTTTTATGTCTCCTTCTTAATGCACCCTGCCATATTATATATGACAATCCTGTACCTATCAGAAAGGCAGCACTTCCTATTGCAGCAAGCAGCCCGGTTGATATAATTCCTGATATCATAATTTTAAATTTTAGTTATAAAAAAACCCGCAAAGTTCCCCTAGCTTTTAAAAAACCCCATATCTATATGGCTGGAGCGGCCAACTTACCTTAGACATCCACTGTCCCGCCTGAACGGGATCCCGACGAATCGGGTGAGGCCCGTCTTTGGCAAGCCAAGACCCTCTCCAAAGTATTAAATGTTGAGTTTCCAAAATGAATAGAGAAACAATGCGGGCAATATCTTGCTATTTAAAAGAACGAGTACTTACTTTTTTGACAGACAGAGATCTATCTTCTCATTCAGCTCTTTCAACCCTTCTTCAAGGCTACTGTCACCTTCTTTGTCTTCCATCTCAATGAGCCTGATAACGTATTGCAGGGCAGCCATCGCCAGAAAATCCTGTATATCCTTATCAACATAGCGCTGCTTATATTGAAGCACCTTTTCGTTGATCATCCGTGCTGCTTTCCGGATACGTTCTTCATTGTCACTTTCTACCTTCAATGGATAATACCTGTCGGCCACATTAACCCTGATCGATAGTTTATCATCCATATTTATATATTTATCTGTCTAAAAGAGCAATACATTTATCTATTTCCCGCACAAGTTCATTAACCTTCTTCCTGGCCATTCCGGCCTCGTCTCCGTTCCCAAGGATTGCTCCCGAAAACTTCGCTCTTTCATATCTTGTCTGAAGCTCCTTTACTTCTTCATTTTTTTCTGCCAGCTGCTTACTGACTACTGACAACTCATTTTTAAGTTCCGTTACCGTACCCCTCATTCTTTCTAGCTCCGAGATCATCGTTTCAACTGATCTCTTAAGCAAAAGATACTCGTCATATCCTTTAACATTCATAACGGAATTCATTACTACAAAAGTAACAATGTTAATCCTATTTTCAAAAAAAATAGTCCATTTAGTTTGCTCTTACAAATGCGAAGCATAGTTTTGCGGACTATTAAAGGTTTATAATGATAAACAGAATAGAATTATTTTTGTTTTTATGCCTGGCAACAATAATTTGCAATGCGCAACAGACTGAAAAAGAGATATTTGTTAGTCCGCTTGAGTCTGTTCCCTCTCTTTCATCAAACTTTGCCGAACTGAGAAATGATCATTTTCATTCCGGTCTTGATTATAAAACCGGAGGAGTGACAGGTAAGGAGGTCCATGCTGCTGCTGATGGTTATGTTTATCGTGTTGGTGTTAGTCCTTCAGGTTACGGTAAAGCCATTTATTTAAGGCATTCAAACGGTTACTCGACTATTTATGGTCACCTTGACCGCTTCAGATCCGATATTGAGGAATATGTCAACAGCAAGCAATATGAGCTTAAAAGCTTTCCGGTATCGTTATATCCGGTACGAGACCAGTTTAAGGTGAAGAAGGGAGAAGTGATCGCATGGTCAGGTAATTCAGGAGGTTCATCAGGGCCTCATCTTCATTTTGAGGTACGTCAGTCATCAACTGAAGAGCCCATAAATCCACTGATGTTTGATCTTGGTGTTACAGATAACATAAGGCCCACTATTGAAAAAGTGGTGCTTTACCCGCTTTCGAAAAACTCATCGGTAAATAAGAATCATAATAAATTTTCTATGAAGCTGACTGGCAATGGGGGGTCGTTCACCATTGCCAATGAAAATACCATCCAGGTAAACGGTCTTATTGGTATTGGAGTCAAATGCTGGGACGGTTTTAATGAAAGCCCTAACAGATGCGGAGTTTATTCTATCGATGTGACAGTTGACTCAATACCAACCTATAGTTTTATTGCCAGACGATTTTCCTTCAATGAATCAAGGTTTCTCAACAGTCATATTGACTATCCGGCAAAGATATCTGACAATGATTATATTCATAAGCTTTATGTTGAGCCGGGCAACAAGCTGTCAATGTACAACAACCTGATAAACAGAGGCATACTAAGTTTTACCGATAATAAAACACATCGAATTATTATCAGGATAATGGATGCCGCAGGTAATGCTTCACAGGTATCTTTTAAGGTAAAGTCTCTCGCGGAAGCCCCTGTTGAACCTTATGAAACAAGTTATGATAAAGTTTTGCCATATGGCAAAGCTTCTGATTTCACAGCTGACGGTATCAGAATCCATTTTCCTGCTTCAGCATTCTATGACACATTATTCTTTGATTATGATGTAAATCCTTCTGATGGAAGATACCTGTCTCCCATTCATTCATTACATAATGAACTTGTTGCGGTTCATGATTTCTTCAGATTGTCAATAAGACCCGACAAGGTTATTCCAGAGATGTTAAGCAAGATGTGCCTTGCAAAAATTGAAAAAAATGGAAAGATGACCTTTGCCGGAGGAGAATACAGGTATGGATATATCAGTTCAGATATCAGGTCTCTTGGAAAATACGCAGTCACAATTGACAGCGTGAGACCTGAGGTAAAATCTTCGTTTACTTCAGGCGCTGACCTGAAAGGAAGAAAATCAATTACTCTGACAGCAACGGATGATTTCTCCGGGATTAAAAGCTATACTGCAACAATTGATGGTGCCTGGGCACTTCTTGAATTTGATCCAAAAAATAATCTTCTCATCTATCGGCCGGATAGCAAACGGATAAAAGAAAATACTCTTCACCAGATTGAGGTAAAAGTTACTGACAGTCGTGGTAATTATACTATTCTGAAAAGTGAATTTACCTGGTAACCAGGTTATCAGAAAAGTTTTGAAGGATAAACACCAGCCTCCACCATTTTGCGGATACTTTCAACAACGAAAGGTTTATCTTCCCGGTAAGTCACTCCAAACCAGCGAGAATTACTTGTAATAATCTGGATAGTAATTTCACCATTCTTAACAAACTTGTCAACTGAAGTAGGTATATCCAGTTCAGCCTTCAGGTCGCTTATCCGTTCTCTCAGGAAGCTTTTGAACTCCATTCCAAGGTATTTATAGCAAGAAGGTTTAAATCCCCACAAATTCATTGAGACTATTTCATCTCCAGCATATTTATGGATATGACCCTGCTCATCGGGAGCAAAGATC
>CAZGDJ010000061.1:0-12596 GCA_964524635.1 uncultured Rikenella sp.
CCCTGAGGAAGAAAAACATTATAAAGAACGCCAGCAGGCCGCCTGAAATAAGGCTTTGCCTCAGGTTCATCAGAGAGTAATCGAGGAGACGTGTCTGGTCCTGCGAGATCTCAAACTCCATCTGCGGGTAATCTGTGCGGAACTGGTCCACCATCTCGGTCATCTTCTGTTCAAGGTTCTCCATCCGGGCAGAGGCCTCCTTTATTATCGCCAGTACCACTGCCTGGTGATTGCCAGAGTAAGAAGCACCCCTGGCCCGCTGAAGCCTTAAATCAACATCAGCAATGTCCGCTATCCGGAGCAACCTCTCCTCCTTTTTCAGCCATATGTTCCGGATATCCTCCACACCTTTCAGGTTCGATTCAAACTCCAGGTTATACAGGTATTTGCCATCCCTGACCATGATGCTGCTGACGTTTATATTGTTCATGCTCACAGCACTGATGATATCTTCGTCAGTTATTCCGAGGCTTCGCATCTTCCGTTCGTCCGGCCTGATAAATATCTCCCTGCTTACCTGGCCGGTGATGTCGGCCATGGCTACCTCGGGCAGCTGCTCAATACGTTTGCGTATGATGTTCCCCGCGAAGTCGCTTAGCTCAGCGAAGGCGGATGCATCCGCGGATTCATCCTCCAGGGTTATGTTTAGCATGAAAACAGGAATGTCGGTGGCGCTTGCTTTTATCACCCTCGGGCGATCCAGGTCACGGGGAAGAAGGTTCATCGCAGCATCGATCTTCTCATTTACCTCCATGAATGCCAGTTCTATGTCATTGCCAAAGGCGAATTTCATTCCTATGATAGCGCTGCCGTTGCGCGATTCCGATCTGATGTCATCAACTCCTTCCACCTGCATGAGGCTCCTGCGCAGTACACTCACTACGCTGTTCTCTATCTCACGTGAGCTGATATCAGGCCGGGAGATGGCCACTGTGATCTCCGGAATGTCAATATCAGGCATGAGAGATACGGGAAGCCTACCTAATGCAGCGACACCCAGTACAATTACTGCGAGGAAACTCATTATCACGGCCACCGGCCGCTGTACAAGGAATCTAACCATGACGAACACTATTTTCAGATTTATCAGGCGCTGAGCATTCTCTCCGCAGCATCATCGGCTGAAATACAAGCAGCCCCACCATGCTGAAGAGCAGTCCGCCAATAGCTCCTGCCGCCAGCGCGAACCAGAATCGCTCATCCTTTCCTGTAAGAAGGAAAGGCAGAAGACCTACTATGGTAGACAGGATCGTAAGGATGACGGGGATGATCTTTCCGTTGAATGCTTTGAGGTAGAGTCTCACCGCCGGAAGGCGCCTTCCGGAACGCTTCAACCTGTTGTAATCGTCAAGGATGTAGAGAGCTGAATTGACAGCTAATCCACAGAGTAGAATCATGGCAGCGAACACACCCTCGTCAGCAGGTATCCTGAAAAGGGAAAAGGTTATGAAGACCCCGATGAATGAGAACGGTATCAGGCCAAGCACTATAAACGGCTGGCGGAGTGACTCAAGAAGAATGGCACAGACAAAATATATGATGACAATGACTAGAAAGAGCAGCGGGTAGTTGTTCTTCTGAGTGAACCATGAATAGGTATAAGACCTCGAACGTACAGAGTATCCCAGGGGCAGTACCGCCGCAGTCTCTTCAATATTGCGGTCCATGATGATCCTGGCCAGCTCAGGATTGCCGATAAAATCATATGTTACTGTCAGGATATATTGCTGATCTTCTCTGCTGATTGAATTATCCGTTATTTCCCTTTTCATGTTCAGCAGATCCTTTAGCTTCACAATTCCCTGCGCCCCTGTTATCAATGGCTCATTGTAAATGTCCCACATCTCATACGATTCAGAAAAATCTGATCTCAGGATCATCGGGGCGAGGAAGCCTCCCATGAAGACCTGTCCGCCATCATGGATGTTCCGTGAAAGACTCCGGGTATGTTCATAGAGGCTGTACATATCGCTTCCTGCCAGCGTCAAAGATTCCCTGTCAGCCGAGACTATGTTCCTGTACTGTTTCTTAACAGACCACCTGTCTTCTCCTCCCAGTATATATACATCTTTTATTCTTCCCTTCGCGCTTGAGAAGAGCCTCTCTTTAAGGTCTTCAGCATAACGGCTGAGAATATCATAGTTGTATCCTTTCAATAAAATGGAATGCGAGCCCCTCAGGTAATCACTGTAAACCTGGTTGCTGAAGGCTTTGCCCACACCGTCAACCGAGACATGATAACTGCCGATGGCGTTCATGTATTCTTCTATCCTGGCTTTTAAAATAAAAGGAAAAATAGAGCGGTCATGTTCTGGTCTGAAGGTTATGATCATGGAGGCTGACGCCTCTGACATGATACTGGTGGTAAAACGGTCTATCTCATTGTATGCAGCAACCATGTTCTCAAGGCCCATACACACTTCATTCATATCCTCTGTGGTCAGCCCCTCCTCGCTTAGGCCTATGCTGACATTCAGCTTTGTCCGTTCAACATCGTCAGAACCACGGAAGTAGTAATAATTACTACTTTTCACTTTGTCATTGAAAAGTCTGAGTGTGCCTCCGGTAAGCTTGTTGACAATGGGTTTGATGTCCGTGATATAGTTCGTGTTGCCCAGGATCTTATTATACAAATGTTGCCACCGGGTCAGCTCAGGCTCAGGGGTGGCAGTGGTCCTGATCTTTTCAACAGGCAGTGAATCCGGAAGCCAGAACAGCGGCAGTCCGAACAGCAGCACAGCCGAGATGATGTATGCCTTCCTGTATCTGATAAATGACCTGATGGCTCTCTCATATAACCCTGTCAGACGCACAATGGCGCGTTTACGTCGGAATTTTACAGCGGTCCTGGTCCCTGTGAACTTTAACGATTGCGCCATTGACGGGATAAAGAACAATGCCACCAAAAGTGAGACCATCAGGTTAATGATAACTACCGCAGCGAAATCGGCCAGCGTGACCCGCGAGGCCTCATCAAGAAAGAAGATCACCGTCAGCGCTCCCACAGTGGTCAGTGTCGCTGCCATAAGAGAGATGCCAACCTTTCGGTTATGATAGTATTTGATATGATCAGTCATCACAATTATGTTGCTGATGATCATGCCAAATGAGACAGCTATCCCTGCCAGTGAATAGAGGTGGATCTCGAGCCGGAACAAGCAGTAGAAAATGAAAGCTATGAAGATGGTTGCCACCATACCGATGAGCAGTATGAGCATGTATTTCAGGTCACGGCTCACGAACAGGGCGAAGACCAGTAGCAGAACAACCGATAATATGGCCCTGAAAAGATTCCTGGAAATCTCCTCCCGGATGAATTCAGTATTGTCCATCGAAAGAATTACATCATAGCCTGGCGGAATTTTTCTTCTCATCTTATCAACCACCTCCTTAACCTCATCAGCCACCCTGATGTTATTTACGTTTCGTCCGGCGCTTATCACCATGGTAATGGTGTTAAGCCCGTTGATTCTATAGTAACTGCGGGGCCGTTCATCCCTTAGCTTCACTGAAACGAGGTCAGAGAGCATGAGTATCCTTCCGTTCCTCGCAGTGACAGGGATGTCTTCCCACCTGACCGAATCAGCCTTATGCCCGGCGATTGTCAGATATGTCCTTTTCAGGTCAGATGACATTGGGTTTTCAATTCCTCCCCCGGCTTCCCGAACCGAGAGGTATGCCCTTACGGCATCTCGTATCTGACCGGGAGTCACTCCTGATGATGAAAGAACCTGCTGATCATATATCAGCTCCCACCCTCGTGGTGTCGCGCCGTAGATATCCACTCTGTAGACCCCGTCAACGGAGGCTATCTCCGGTTTCAGCGTCTCCTCGGCGATCCCGAATATGTAAGATGGAGCTTCATTGCCTGTCAGCTGGTAGCTCAGGATGACCGATCCGCTGGTGTTTGAGGGCATGTTCATCATAATTACAGGGTAAGAGACCCTGTCAGGCAGGCGTGAATGTGCATCACGGATGAGTGAGGCAACCTCGAATCGTTTGATGCGCAGGTCGGCATTCCTGTCGAACTCCACTGTGATCTCGCCGCCCTCATTGTTTGTGGTGGAGGAGATACGACTGACCCCCGGGAGGGTGCTTATCACGCCCTCAAGGACCGAGGTGACCTGTTGCTCAACCACCCTGGCTGCGGCGTCAGGCCATGTATAGCTTATTGTCAGTGAGGGGAGATAGCGGGTGGGGTTCAACTGCAGCGACAACAACGGCATTAATGCTGCACCGGTGATGATCAGCAGCACGAAGAAGATGTTCAGGCTGAAAGGAGAAAAATGTGGTGTCTGTTCATTCAGGGAACTCATTCTTCTCTCACCTTTGTTTCGTGAGCAAGGTTGGTGTTACCCCTTATTATGACCAGATCACCGGGCAAGAGGCCTTCGCTGACAGAAACCACTGAGCTGTTCTCATGTTCAACTGTGACATACTTCCATATTGCCAGCGAGTCCTCTCTCACAAAAACCACATCTTTCCCCTGTCGGATTACCAGCGCTTCTTTGGGAATAACAAGCCTGTTATACACTGGTTTCCTGACAAGGACTTTGACGTTCATGCCATCTATAAGGCGACCATTATTCCTGAATTCGGCTCTGACATGTATCATGCCGTTATCCTCCACCTGAGGGTTAATCTGAACGATCTTCCCCGTGATGACAAGTGAATCATCAACAAAGGGTATTATTCCGATGGGCATTCCTGTGCTTATGAATCCATATTCAGATTCCATCACCGGGAATTCAACGTACATGACATCATTATATACAATGGTGCACAGGTTCTTATAATTCTGGCTGGGGTTCAGCCGGGTCGCCTCCAGGTTTGAAACCACGCCATCCAGAGGGGAGTAAATCCGTGTGTTGTTGTAGTTATACTCTGCCCGTGTAAGAGCTATCAGTGCATCATCCAGTCCGCTCCTGATCCTTGAGGTTCTGATTTTCGCAGGGTCAAGACTGGAAGTATCGGCTGTCAAATATTTGCTAAGGAGATCATCTCTGAAATTTATCCCGGCTTTATCCAGGGCCTGCCTGGCACTGATAAGACTGGTCTTATGTTCAAAATCCTCAATAACTGCCAGCAGCTCTCCGGCCTTCACCTTCTGTCCGTTCCTGATATAGAGTTCTTCAATTATCCCGTTGACTTTGAACGGCACAACCGCTTTACACGATGAGAATACTTTACCATTGCTGACAATCTCGTGATAGAATGTTGACGGTTCAAGTCTGGCAGTTTTAACCATCACAGCCTCCTGATGCGATGCCCTTCGGGCCAGTTCTTCGGGATTTTCAGGTTTGCCGGATTTACATGATACAAGGGTAAATAAGGCAAAGCTCAGAGCAATGGCAAATAGCCGTAAAATAAATGCCTTTTTATGCATCTGGGAATGGGATTATTACACTATTGATTATCCAGAAAAGATCTCTCATATTTATTGAAATTTTCTTTAACCTTTTCTTTAACAATAGTGCTAAACTGATTTTGCGGTTCCACTTTCAGCCTTAGCTTGATTTCTTTGACCTTTTCAGAGGGGATCAAACCTTTTCCTAATTCAATCTTATATTCATTTAGCCGACGCCTAAAGGTCTTGGGGTCAATACCTAATTCATCAGCTATTTCTCTCCTGGTAAAGAAATACTTGCTCATTATTCTCCTTATTTATCAAACAGTAGGAATAAAAATAATAAGAAAAATAACTCCGACCAAAGAATTTGAAGTAATTCTCATGGATAGGATTACATTCCATAAGATAATTCCATATTCTTCAATATTACAGAAATTGGATGTGGTCACATCTGTGAGCACCGTGTAACCATAAAACGGAAAGAAAGCTCAATGTTCCTGAGTAATGCGCTGGTTAATAAGGATTACAGGCTTGCCTTGCTGACACCTACAACTTTAAGACCAATAGGAGATTCTGCAGAGTTACAGTGAATGATGACAGAACGGGTAAATCCAACTCCGGAATGTGTTACTGTGACTGACAATTGTCCGGAGTCTCCAGGCATAATAAGATGATGATCCAGGTAGTATCCTGTACAATTGCAATCTAAATCTATATTGGAAATTTTAAGGATATTTGATCCTGTATTTATTATCTGAAAATAGGCAGTAACCGAATCTCCTTTAGTGAGGTTAACTACTGAGATTCTTGATGGGATATTGATCGATGTAAATTTCTCTGGCCTGTCTCTTTGCAGAAATAGAATATAGCATAACACTAATACGCTAATTATCAGTATAATAACTATTAATACTCTTTCCCTAGTAGACATCCTTGACCCCGTAAAAGAATAATAATGGATTATCACCTGGCACCACCGTGTTTAGCACCTCTCTTTCAATACAATAGATGTTAAACAAATGTTGATCAGTTATTTTTGATTCACATAATTTAAGGGGGTCAACAATAGCAATCAAGCCACCACTTTCTGAGAGACCCACAGGACTGGAAATACACCTTGAAAAATCATCGTCCGCTAGATTATCGCCTCGAATAAGCAGCTCTTTGGAATCAAAGAAATAATAGGCATCCATGAATCTGTTACTCTCCATAAAGTCAAAATAGAGTGCATCATCAAGTTCTAAATACCTGCTACCCAGAAAATCATTTTTAAAACTGCTGATTGCCATCATAAAATCATTGAAATTGTATTTCATCTCTTCAGGCCATTGCTTCGATCCTAGGTCGATATCATATCTAAGGTAGTAATCGCCATTGCTGAATATCTCAAATATTTTTGATGAAGTAGCATCTGAATACAGGGCTGTACCGTTTTTAGTACTTTTCAGTCCCCCGGTAAAATAAAAATACATAGGGAAAATATTTTCCGGGTAGGGGAATAACTTTATATCTGTCTTATCAGGACCTGTTATTCTCAGATTGTATGGTTGTTCGCTGTAATAGTTGATAAAGAATGCATTAACTCCATTCTCCAGAAGTGCAAACCGGAAACTTTGAAAGCCGATCTTATCGGTCGAGATATAATGACCGTTGAAATCATATTTCTGCACACATTTGGATTCAATAGAAAGGATCAGTAATTGTCTGTTCTTCCGGTCGATTTCAATATCATTTATACTAAGAACTTCTTTTGGTCCACGACCGTACGAGCCTAAAGAGTACAGATATTTTCCACTTTGATCAAAAACAAAAACGTTCTTCAAATTATTTTCCAATATGAATAATTTCCCTTCTGCCTGAATTATTTCCGAAATCTGCCCAATGACAATTGAATCGGACGTTTCAAGTCTTAGTAGTATAGGATTATCGCAAATCTCCTTAAAATGATGATTTGGAGCTTGATCACTAATGCTTATATGAGTACTTGTCAATTCCCTGGACAGGCCCTTTTTGTCACTTTCCCTTGAAGTACATGATATCGTAAGGGCTAAAATGATCAACAGCAAAACAAAAAGTTTGTGATTCATTTCTAGTAGAATTCTCAGGCAATTATACTAAAAATCCCCCGAGGTCTTAGGAAAAGTCCTGTAACTTTCAGAACACATTTCTGTGGTTTTCTGGTAAGTGTATTATGGCATAAATATTCTCTACTTTGTTTCTTTATGCTTTATCAACATAATTACCGGATTTGATTCTTCATCCAATTCAGCCGCAATTTCCTTCAGTTTGCCTTTTAGTTCCCCCTTTTCGTAAGCCTCAACAAGATCTATGGCCTCCAAAGACTGACTTTTCGCAATCTCCTGACTTACAGGTTTAGTACCTAACGATACTTGTTTCTTGCTTGAAAAATCATCATTAAAGACGGTATATTTGAATTGAGTCTGGCCAGAATAAATGGCTCAAGAAGAGTATTTAAAATTGAAAACAAAAGTACTTACTGAAACTACCCATGTTAATTACAAAGAATATGGCTGCAATCAATTGAATCAGGCTGTTTATTAAATGTGAATCCTGACATCTTTTACTTTTTCAATTTCACCAGAATCAGAACCGGATTATCTGTTTCCTTCAGGCTGTTAGCCAGTTTTTCAAGCTCTCTTTTCTTTTCCGGATAAATGGGATTTGATTCTTTAAATGCATCTGAGGCAATGTACTCCTTAAAATCCAATGCTTCAATCCATGAAACAATAGTACTGTCGTTTCTGATTGTTCCTGGCCGGAAGCCAGGGCCCCCGTCAAGGTCATTGACCAGACTTTGTTCCGGGAGGACAACAGCTCTGAGATTACTGTGCTTTGCGATCATTTCTGGTTTCAGTCATGCAGATAGTTGACCGGATTACGAAGAAAAGACTCAACCGGAAGCACATTAATATTCTTATGCTTCATCATTATCTTTCCCCGGTAAAGCAGCAACAGCCTTGACTCAGGATAGTCATCCCCGAATGATCTAAGACCATTATAATCAGCAGGGTTTAAGATTGAGGCGTTCTTGACTTCAACAGCAGTAAAAACATTATTCCCATATAACACAAAGTCAACTTCATTTCCGGCAAGCGACCGCCAATAGTAAAGTTGAACATCTCTCAGTGCATAATCAATTATTGCCCTCAGATGTTGTCCGACCAACCCTTCAAGAGCCGGACCCCCTATTTCCGATTCTGTATCGAGCGGACCTCTTTGTCGCAACCGGCGGTACAACCCATTGTCATACAGAAAAAATTTCGGATGAGTTGCCGTTTTACGCTTTGCCCTCCGGGCAAAAACCGGTAACCGGTAAGCCAGCAAGAGATCCTCAAGTATTTCAAAATACCCTGTGACAATGTTTCTTGACATCTGGCATTCACGGGCAACATTACAAATATTCAGAACAGATCCGTGCGAAAAGCTGACTATTTCCAGGAACCTTGAGAAAGCACCAAGATTGCGGACAAGCCCCTCTGCCTGAACCTCTTCACGAAGATAAATGTCAATATATGCAGACAAACTCTTATCAGAATCCATGCTTCTCTCAATCACAGGTATCAAACCGGTCCTGAGGGCCTTTTCAAGGCTAAAACTCTCCCCCAGCTCCTCCGCAATAAAAGGATGCATTATACACTTTAACGCTCTGCCTCCCAGCATGTCAGCTCCACCCGTTTTAAGCTTTCTTGCACCCGAACCTGTAAGAATGAATCTTATATTCCGTTCTTCCATGAGTTTATGTACCACATCCAGAATTGATGGCACTTTCTGAACCTCATCTATAATCACCATTGTGGGGCTAAAAGCGTCAATACTCTTTTCAAGGATTTCGGGAAAAGCTGAATAGGTCCTGAAAGTTTCAGGGTCAAGAAAGTCTATATATAATACATCTTTGGCAACAAGGGTCTTTACAAACGTCGATTTCCCTGTTCCTCTTGGTCCAAAGAGAAAAAATGATCCGTCCGGGATATTAATATGTCGAATTATGTTGGCCATATAGGCAAATTTAGACTTTTTTTTTAGATTATACAAGCATATTTCGACCTGATTTCACTTCATACTGCCATTCACCGGTTAATACAAAAATGATGTGACCCGAAAAGTAATATAATGGCAGGCCGATTGAATCTATATTTTCAGATCAGGGATTAATACCAAAAGTTGGTGGATAGAAAAAAAGATCAAGTCTGAAACATGGTGAAAAGAGCAATTATTGTACACCTGAGAATGTCAATGACTATACAAAAGGAACAGAATTGAGTATAAAACAAGTCAAACTATAAAACCTGTATATAAGAATGTGATAAGGGTTTAAATACCCATCATAATTCCCCAAAACCGAGTCGCATAGCGACGGTATATCAGCAGAAAGCGATCCCAAAAGATTTTACAAGCCGCGTAGCGGCGATATCTTATCAACGATTTGGTAACAGATAATGATAATACATTTCAATTTAATCAGACAGTTAAAAATCTTAAATATCGCCACGCAGTGGCTTAAATTGTTAATACCTGTCCGTTTCTACAAATTATTAAGCAGCGATGCTGCTGTTTATGTCTAAATTTCAGCGTTTCAGGGCTGGTTCGCAAAATGTATCACCAAAAATTGTCATGCCCACTGGTTTTCTACTTGATCTCAGATCAGGTGACTGACTTTGCAACTCATTATACTTCATCCATACAGAAAGCAAAAGCCCCGACGAAATAGTCGGGGCAGCCATGAAAAGAATGGAAAAATTGCTTTTGGACAGTAAAAGCATCTTCAAAGTTTTACAACTTTATATATGTTAGTTTTAACTCCTTCAATAAGTCTTAAAATATAGACACCCGGCGAAAACAGCTCCATATCTATATATTTTTCAGCAGATGACTCTTCAATTTTGTCTGTATAGATCACCTTGCCGTTAAGATCCAGTAAATATAATGAAATTGTTTTTAAAACCGGCTCATTAAACTGAATTGTAAGCTGTGCTCCGACCGGATTAGGGTACACTGTTACTTTAATATCCCAGCCCGGAGTCTCTTCAATGGCTGTAACAGTCACGCTCTGCTGCAAACCGCTTGTCACTGTCAGCGAACCATCTTCTGATTCCCATGTTGATACAATTGTCTCTCCTAGAGTCCAGCCTATGTACCATGTTCCGCCGGGTGCACTCTTACCTCCGCCCGATGAAGCTATTACCTGCTGCATACTGTTCTGCGCCTGCAGCGTCGCAGCCAGAAGAATAAAGACCAGAATTATGCAGATCTTTTTCATTATCAAAGGTACTTAACAGAGCATCAATCAAAGTAAAATTAGCATTTTAATGCCCAAAAACCAA
The DNA here is from genome assembly GCA_964524635.1 of uncultured Rikenella sp. GTDB lineage: Bacteria > Bacteroidota > Bacteroidia > Bacteroidales > VadinHA17 > SR-FBR-E99. The sequence continues at coordinate 10,693 of CAZGDJ010000061.1, forward strand.
GAATAAAAGCTGTTTTTCCACCAGCAGACTGAAATCTGATGTGAATTAGAGTCTTACAGAGACAAAAAGAGTAAGTAGTACCGTAATTCCGATGGCAATAATGATTAAACCTGTTGCACGACTGATTTTAACTATACTTCTCAGACTCAGACTCCTGCTAAAACGATCAACAGTATAGCTGAACAGAAACCACCACGCTGAAGCACCTGCAAATACTCCCACGATCACTATCAGAGGTATGTAAGGTTCAGAACCGATAAAGCTGATATCCATACCGGGAAAAAGGGCAAGAAAAATAAATATTGAGAAAGGATTGACCAGCGCCATCCCAAAAACAGAAAGAAAATCCTGTGTAATTGTTCCTTTTGAGGCTGCCCGTGCTTTACGTCTTAGCTCCCATACCGGGTTGGTAAATAGCAGCTTGACCCCTATCAATGCAACAAGAACGCCTACAACAAGTTTAATATAAAATGCCTCCCTGTTTACAAAAGTGATAATAAATGACATGCTAAGCCCCGCAATAATTGCAAATATGGTATCTGCTGTAGCCACTCCTAATCCAGTCATAAAGCCTGACAGATGGCCTTTACGCAGTGTACGGTTTACCATAAGCATCGCATTTGGCCCCGGAGGTGCAGATACTCCAAAACCCATTATCATAGCTTTTATGAAAAGGACAAGCGATGTGAACATTCAATAAGTCCTGTTGAAGTGGACAAATATACTAAAAATCTGTTTTGCGCACTTAGCTATGAATAGAACAAGAGAAACATTAAGTGAATCAGTGTGATAGTTGTGGCCCGGTTCGTATTCGTCTTATATTTAATTAAGGAAGGTCTGATGTCATTTACTTTAATCCAGATAGCAGATCTCAGATTAGGCGTAAACTGGTTGTGCCTTTAAAGATCTCAATAAAAAACGGCTTGTTTTAGTTTTTCAAGCAACCTGTAATTAATTTTGTTGTCTTTATAATCACAGAACGTCAGAATTTGATAAACGGAGATCAACATATACATGATTTACTCATAGAGGAGTGCAAAAGGGACAACAGAAAAGCCCAGTTCAGCATTTATAAACTTTACTCAAAAGCTATGTTCAATGTCGCCTATAGAATAATGAACAACAGGGAGGATGCGGAAGACATGCTGCAGGAAGCTTTTACAGAGTGTTTCAGAAACATCACCTCGTTCAGGGCAAACTCAACCTTCGGAGCATGGCTTAAAACGATTGTTATTAATAAATGCATTAATCGTTTGCGCAAAAGAGAAACTGACCTTGTCTACGTTGATGATTACAGACTGCTGGAGCGTCCAGAGGAGGATACGCCTTCCCCGTTGTGGCCTGATACTGCAACGGTTGCCAAAGCCGTAGAGCAACTGCCTGATGGGTACAGAGTTATCTTCAGCCTCTACCTTCTTGAAGGTTATGATCACTCTGAGATTTCACAGATTATGAATATATCAGAGTCTACCTCAAAAACACAATATATGAGGGCAAAAGATAAGTTAAAAAGGATCTTACAAACAATGCACAGTGATGGATAATTTAGAGAAGTACATAAAAGAAAACAGGGATGGGATGGACATTCATGATCCTGATTCCTCACTCTGGGAGAAGATAGAAAAGGATCTTCCGGTGCATCATACTAAACTCAGGACTTACCTGTGGCGGGCAGCTATAATAGTTTTGGTTGCCGGTGCCGGTTTTGCATTGACATACAGATCGTTATCAACCCCAGGTGCAAAACATAATTCTGCCATGAGTATAGTGACTGAAACCGAACAATACTATAACAGTCTTATCAGGTCGCTTTATGCTGAGGCTGAACCATTGCTAACAGCTAATCCGGAGATAAATACAGAGCTGACAACAGGAATGAATGAGCTTGATAGCCTGTACAGCAG